>NZ_WTLH01000080.1 GCF_011421595.1 Streptomyces sp. YIM 98790
CGGGCGGCAGCGCGTCGGGCGGCAGCGGAGAGCCGCCGGTGCGGCGGCGCCTCCGCCTGCCCGGGCTGCCCCGGCTGCCCCGGCCCGGCACCCGGCGGCTGCTGGCCGCCCAGTCCGTGCTGCTGACCCTGCTCACCGCGCTCGCCACCGGCCTGCTCTACGACGCGTACCGGGAGGTGCACCGCCGGCCGCCGCTGGTGCGGGACCGGACCGCGCCCGCCGTTCTGGAGGTGGCCGCGGTCCGTGCCGCGCTGGTGAACGCCCACCTGGAGGCGGGCCGGACGCTGGCGTCCGGGGTCAGCGAGGTGATCGGCCCCGGCCAGGAGTACCGGGCGCAGATCGCCTCCGCCACCCAGAGCCTGTCCCGGGTGGCCGAGCTGCAGGTCGCCGGCGCGGACGGGGAGCAGTGGCTGAGCACCATCAACGCCCAGCTTCTCGCCTACAACGAACGGATCACCGAGGCGGCGGACCACTCGGGCGCGCTCAGCAGGGCGCACTTCCTCAGCGCCGATTCCCTGCTGCACCGCGACGCCACCGGCATCCTCGACCGGCTGGAGGAGTTGCAGCAGCGGCAGCAGGAGGTGCTGGTGGCGGAGACGACCTTCACCGGGACACGCCGGGAACTGTGGCAGCCGGCGGGGGTGGCCGTGGCCGCGCTGGCACTGGCCCTGGCGGTGGTCCAGTGGCAGCTCGCCCGGCGGTTCCCGCAGCGGTTCAATCCCGCGCTGCTGGCGGCGAGCGCCCTGCTGCTGGCCGCCTGGGCCGCGGTGCCCCGGGCGGACGCCACCCGGGAGCGGCTGGACGACGCCCGGGCCGGGCTGCAGAGCGTCATCCGGGAACAGCAACTCCTGGTCGCCGGGGTGGCACCGACGGGCCAGAGTCTCGTGTTCGTCCCCTCCGGGGAGGGCCCGCCGCAGCAGCCGCAGCAGGGAGCCGGGCGGGCCGAGGACGGCAACGAAGCCGGAGCCGGAGCCGGGGCCGGGGCCGGGGAGCGGATCGACGAGCGGATCGACGAGGGGATCGCCAGGGTGCGGACCCTCATGACGGAGGTGACCGACGACGTGGACACCGCGATGGACGCGACCGATCCGGGTTCGCGTGCCGTCGTCGCCATCCCGGCCGGCGGCGGGCTGGTGACCGTTCTGGTCCTGGCGGGCCTGCAACGCCACCTCGCGCAGTACCGGATCCGCCGGTGACCGCGGCCCGCCGGACCCGCGCCCGGCTGCGTGCGGCCCTGGCCGGAGGTCTGCTGGCGCTGACGGGCGCGGCCGGATGCACGCAGGGCGTCCTTCCCTCGGCGCCCGAGCCGCTCACCCTGGTCGGCCCGTGGACCGGCGAGGAGGAAGAGGACTTCAAGGAAGTGCTGGCCGAGTTCACCGAGGAGCACGGCATCGAGGTCATCTACGAGGGCACCAACGCCACCCAGGAACTGGTGCTGTCGAGCATCCAGACCGGCGATCCGCCGGATGTCGCCATCCAGTCCGGGCTGGGCGAGCTGGCCGACTACCACCGTCGCGGCCTGCTGAAGAGGCTGCCGGACGGGATCGTGCAGGAGGGCGACTACGACCCGGTCTGGCTGCCCCGGCCGCGCGGCGTGACCGCTCACTACTGGGTTCCGGTGAAGGCCGACCTGAAGAGCATCGTCTGGCACGACCGGAAGAATCCGCCCGGGGACCCCGCACAGCCGCCGGACGTCTCCCGCTGGTGCATCGGCATGCTCTCCGACGCCACCTCGGGCTGGCCCGGCAGCGACTGGATCGAGGACATCCTGCTCCAGCAGGCGGGCCCGGACGTCTACGACGACTGGGCGACCCGCCTCCTGGACTGGGACGACCCCCGGATGGTGGAAGCCTGGGAGACCTGGGGCCGCTTCATGCGCGGCCAGGACGGCGCGGACGGCACGGGAGGCACGGCAGGCACGGCAGGCGCGGGCAGCGCCGCCGAGCGGGCGCTGCACACCGATCACCGGGGCCCGGACGGAAAGGGAGGGCTGCTGTTCGACGAGGGGTTCCCCTGCGAGCTGGAGCACCAGGGCAGCTTCCTGCCCAGCCTCTACGACGACGACCGCGTGCGGGCCCGGCTCGCCTTCACCCCCTCCGCCACCCCGTCGTCGTCACTGCTGCCGGGCGCGGCGCCGCGGGGCAACTACCGCCAGGTCGCCGCGGACTTCGCGGTGATGCTGCGGGACAGCCCCGAGGCGCGGCTGCTGCTGACCCATCTGGTCGGGCAGGAGACCCAGCGCAAGCGCGCCCAGGACCTCACCCCGCCGGGCTACTCCGCGCACAACGGGGTGACCGCGGAGATGTACCCGGAGGGCGACGAGGTGAGCCGGGGCATCGTCACCGAGATGCGCCGGGCGGACCGGCTCTGCCTGGACGCCTCGGACGTGATGCCGCCGACCATCCGGCGGGCCTTCCACGACGCGGTGCTCCACCTTCTTGCCGATCCCGGCCAGGACCTGGACACGCTGCTGAAGGAGATCCAGCGTGCCCAGGAGGCGCTGCCGGAGGACACTCCCGCCTTCGAGAGCGTGTGCAGCTGACGGCCCGGCGCCCGGTCCGGCCCGGCGCCCGGTCCGAGCCGGGCCCGGTCCGGCGGGGCCCGGTCCGGCGGGGCGGCGGACGCATGGTGTGCGCCCGCCGTCCCGCCGAGGCCGGCCCGGTCAGTCCGCCGTGTCGCAGGCGGCGCCGTTGAGGGTGAACGCGGCCGGGGCCGAGGCGTCTCCGGTGTGGCGGGCGAGGAAGCCCATGGAGACCGAGGCGCCCGGCGCGATGGTGGCGTTGTACGGGGCGTTCGTCGCCGTCACCGCGGTGCCGTTCTGGGTGAGGACGGCGTTCCAGCCGGAGACGACCTCCTGCCCGGCCGGCAGGGTGAACTCCAGCTCCCAGGGGCTGACGGGTTCGGTGCCGGTGTTGGTGATGGTGACGCCGGCGGTCAGCCCGGTGCCCCAGGCGTTGACCGTGTAGCCGACCTCGCAGTCACCGCCGACCGGCTCCTCCGGCCCGTCGAAGGTCATCCGGTGCAGTCCGCCGGGCAGGTCGTTGACGAGGTAGAACTCCCCCTCGACGGTGGCGCCGAAGGCCGTGATCTGGGTGGGTGTCTCACCGATCTCGGCCACCTGGTAGCCGCCGGAGCCGTCCTGGCGGATGGCGTAGACCACGGACGAGCAGTAGTCGGTGGCGATGTAGGTGCCGCCGACCAGGCCGGCGTACTCCTCGCCCTGGTAGACCAGTCCGCCGATGACCGCGCAGCCGCCGGTGTAGGGCGAGTAGGTGTAGATGGGCTCGGTGTACTCCTCGCCGTCCACGCAGTGCGTCTCGTCGAAGACCTCCAGGCCCTCGTAGCAGGACCAGCCCAGGTTGGCGCCGCCCTGCCCGGCCGGCAGGTGGTTGAACTCCTCCCACCGTCCCTGGCCGACGTCGCCGATCCACAGCGAGCCGTCCGCCGGGTCGAAGGAGAACCGCCACGGGTTGCGCAGCCCGTAGAGCCAGATCTCCCCGCGGGCACCGGGGGTGCCGACGAAGGGGTTGTCCTCCGGGATGCAGTAGGCCAGTCCGCCGCAGGCGGCGCTGACGTCGATGCGCAGGATCTTGCCCAGCAGGGTGTCCAGCCGCTGCCCGCTGAGGAACGGGTCACCGGAACCGCCGCCGTCACCGATGCCCAGGTAGAGGTAGCCGTCGGGCCCGAAGGCGAGCTGTCCGCCGTTGTGGTTGTTGTATTCCGCGTGCTCCTGCTGGAGCAGCACCTCCAGACTGCTGTCGGTGAGCGTGTAGCGGGCCAGGGTGACGGCCGCGTCCGGCAGCGCGGTGTACGCCAGGTACAGCACCTGGCTCTGCGGGAAGTCGGGCGCGAGGGCGATGCCGAGCAGGCCGCGCTCGTTGCCCGTCTCGTCCACGACGTCGGTGAGGTCGATCAGCGGGGTGGTGGCCAGGCCGGTGTCCGGGTGGTAGACGCGGACGGTGCCGGGCTTCTCGGTGATGAACAGCCGGCCGGTGCCGTCGTCGGGCGCGGCGATGGCCGTGGGCCGCCGCAGGCCGGAGGCGACCTGGGTGGTGGTCGCGGTCACCTCCTCCAGCGGCACCGTGGCCTCCGCGGCAGCGGCCTCGGAGACGGCCTCGGCGGCGGTCTCGGATGCGGCCCGGGCGGCCGGCGGTGCCTCGGAGGCGGTGGCGGAGGAGGGCGCGGTCACCGCAAGCGGAAGGGCGACCGCGGCGGCGAGCAGCAGGGGGCCGCAGAGGCGGCGTCTTGACATGTCGGCTCCAGGAATGTGGGGGTAATTCCTTCGGACTGTTCCGTGCGCGCTCCCGCGGGGGACCGTAGCGAACTTCCCCGCCGTCACGAAAGGTTGCCTGCGCAACTACGTGGCGGGGAGCCGGCCGGCGTCACACCGCGGTCCGCCGGAACTGCTGGTTGGCGCCGCTGCCGCAGGGCCACTGGATCAGCGGGGCGGCATTGGCCGAGGACCACTGGTTGACGTCCAGGCACTTGCCGCTGTGCTCGGCGGCGATCCGGACATGTCCGTCGCCCGTGTCGGTCAGCCGCCAGCGCTGCTCCGCCCCGCCGGTGCAGGGCTGCTGGACCACCCGGGCCGCGTCCGCCGTGGAGGCGCCGGCCACGGCCAGGCACTGGCCGCTGTGCCGGGTCACCAGCTGCACCTGGCCGCCGCCCGCGTCCCGGGCCCAGAACCGCTGGTTGGCGCCGCCGGTGCAGGAATACTGGATCAGCGCCGCGCCCTGCGCCTGGGACTCGTCGGAAATGTCCAGGCACTTGCCGGAGTGGCGCGCGGTCAGCGTCTCGTAGCGGGCGGCCACGCCCCGGACCTCGCCGGTGGCGGTGTCGATGGTCAGCTCCGGGGTCCAGCTCATGGCGAGCGAGCGGTCACCGGGGAAGGACAGCGGCAGCCACACGTAGCGGGAGCCGTTCACATTGCTGCCGAAGGAGTTGCCCCAGCGGTCGCCGAGGTAGAGGTAGCTGGTGGTGCGGCTGCCCTGGACGGGCAGCACCCAGGCGGTCTGCGAGCCGAACGCCGTGCCGTCGCCGACGTTCTGCATGTCCGACCAGCCGCCGGACAGGCTGTAGCTGGTGGCGTACTTCTGCTGGTTGGGGCTCCAGCCGGTGGCGCCGGAGGTGAGCATGAAATAGACCCCGTTGCGCTTGAACAGCGCCGGGGCCTCCCGGTGCCCGCCCGGCCAGGGATTGGCCACCAGGCTCTGCACGCCCGTGTAGTCGGGGGTCAGCCGGTAGATGTGCAGGTCGTAGTTCTCCCGGGCGGCCGAGACCATGTAGCCGGTGCCGTCGTCGTCCACGAACACCGTGATGTCGCGGGACATGTGGCCGAGCGGGCGGAAGCTGCCCCGCCAGGCGTAGTCGCCGTCCACCGTGTCGGAGACCGCGACGGCCGCCCTGGCCTCGGAGTAGTCGCTGCCGTTCTCCTTGTGCATCCACATCACGAACTGTCCGGTGGCACGGTTGTACATCACCTTGGGCCGCTCGATGTTGGCGTTCTGCAGCTCGGCGGCGGAGGACTGGGTGAGCACGTGGTTGCGGAATTCCCAGGTGCGCAGATCGGCCGAGCGGTAGACCGAGACGTAGCGGAAGCGGTTGTTCTCCTGGCGGTTCTCGCCGAACCAGTAGTAGTAGCCGCCGACCTGGAGGATGCCGCCGCCGTGGGCGTGCACCGGGTTGCCGTTCGGATCGGTGAACTGGGTGCCGTTGAGCACGCTGACCGGGGCCGCCGACGCGGTGCCGGGGGCGCCCCACAAGGAGGCCGCCAGGCCCAGGCACAGTGCCAGCACCGGCAGCAGCAGCCGGTACCGCCACGGAACGCCCGCCGTGGTATTCGCTGACATGACCGGATCGTCTCCGTTCCTGCCCCGCCGGGTTCACCGTAGCAGCGGGCCCGGAATCGGCAATTCCCCCGGCGTGGCCGTGATCCGGCCGATTCAGCGGGCCCGGCGCAGGGACACCTTCCCGGCCTCCCGGGTGTACAGGGCGCCGCCGGTGCTCATGGACACCAGCAGCCGGTAGCGCCCGGCCGGGACGGCCCCGGCGTCGACGCCCCGCCCGCCCGGGGTGGTGAAGTAGCCGGCGTCGTAGCTGCCGAAGTCCCCGGCGGGCAGGTGCCGCCGCACCGCCCCGGGGTTCCTCACCGTCTCCAGCGGGAAGGAGAAGCAGCCCGCCCGGCCCCGGAGCACCAGGTAGTAGGCGGCATGCCCGGTCCGGTCGGCATTCCGCCCGGGGACGAAGAACACCCCCTCGGCGTGAATCCTCCGGCCGCGTTCCCGGCACCGTTTCGGGGCGAACACCGCGCCGCCGGTGTCGTTGCCGAGCACGCTGCGCCGGATGACGCGGGTGCCGCCCGGACCGCCGCGGACGATGGTCTCCGTCCCGCCGGACACCATCCGCCGGTCCACCGCCTTCCGGGCGATCAGCCGGGTGCGGCGCCCGGTGCCGTCCCCGCCGGCCGTCACCCAGACCGATACGTCGAAGGTGCCCGCCGGCAGTGCGTCGAAGGAGATGCCGTCCCCGGCGAATCCTCCGTCGGCGTAGGCGCAGAAGTAGCCGTCCCAGTATTCCCGGTAGAGCTTGGCCGCCGGGGTGGTCTCCAGCGGGAACACCCAGGTCCGCCCGTCCTTCTCCAGCACCAGCCGTTTGGTCTCCCGCGGCTCGCCCGCCGCGGGGGCGCCGGGCAGGAAGGCGTGCCCGGCCAGGCACGCCCTGCCGTCCTCGAACGCCGCCCGGTGCAGCACCGCCAGCGCGGTGTCGCTGCGGCGCAGCTCCGCCAGGTGCTCGGCCGCGGCCCGCGGATTCTCCCGGTCGGTGCCGATCTCCAGCTCTCCCAGGCGCGGCACCACCCCCTCGGTGAGGGAGTGCACGATGCTCCACACCAGCGGCATGCCCTGCCGGACGACTTCCTCGTGGCGGCGGATGGCGGGCGACCGCAGGAAGAGGAAGGTGAAGTTCTCGTACTTCCGCAGGGCGGGCAGCATCGGCCGCACTTCCTGCTCGTACTGGTAGTCGGCGGGCGAGGACAGCAGATAGACGTTCCGGTCGAAGTCGGTCTCGCGCTCCAGAAGGTCCGGCAGCACCCGGTCCATGGCGGCCACGCTGCCGGCCGGCTGGCCCGCGCCGAGCACGGACGCCCCGAGATTGCCGTGGTTGTGGGAGTAACTGCCGAGGTAGTACTGCGGCGTGGACATCACGATGTTGCGGTAGCCGTACTTCACCCCGTGGAGCAGGGCGGCCGAGCCGCCCTTGGAGTGGCCCAGCAGCGTCACCTGCTCCCGCGGGTCCAGCCCCAGCCGCTCCGCACGGCCCCGGATCACCGCCTGCACGGCCTGCTGGACCCCGAAGTCCATGTCCCGGGCCACGTAGTAGGAGGTGCCGCCGTCGAAGCGGTCGCGGATGCGCAGGATGTTGCACTGCACCTGGTCGAGCTGATTGCCGAACCCCCACTCGGTGCCCACCGAGGCGAAGACCACCAGCAGGTGCGGGTGATGCCCCCGGGCGGGCCGGAACTGGTACTCGACGGTCCATCTTCCGTGCCGCTCCACGCCTTCGCGGAAGGCCCAGGTGTTCGTGACGGCGTAATTCGGCGACAACGCCGGAAGCGACTCGCTCATGCGCACCCGCAAACTCTCGGAGCGGGAGCAGCGCCCCCGCATCCCTCGCCAGGACGCCCGTCAGCATACGGCCCGTCACCGTCCGGCGACCCACGGTCCACCGCCCCGGCCGCACGCCTCCTCGCCGGTCCCGGCGGGCGGCGGCTCCGCCGTGATCTGCGGCGGCACAGCCGCCGGCCGGCGCGCGGCAGGGCCCCGTGCCGCATGCCATGGCCCCGGCCTGCTGTGCCCGCGCCCGGCCCCGGCCCTCCCGGCATTCACGTGAAAGGAGTACACGTCCGCCTGCCCCGCGCACTCCGCCGTGCCGGTGTCGAAGCGGCGCGTTCGATGCGGGTGCCGGGGCGGGTTCCGGCCAGGGGGCGGGACGGGGGCTTCCGTGCGGGCGGCGGCATGCCCACGATGACGGCGAGACGGTCAACAGAAGCCAACGGAACCCCTCAGAGGAGCAACATCATGCACAGGACCGCACGAGCCGCCGTGACCGCCGGGGCGAGCGCGCTGCTGCTCGCCTCCGCGACCCTGCTGGCCGCTCCGGCCTCCGCCGACCCGCAGGACTGCGTCACCGGCGTCACCCACAACGGCACCTACGCCTATGCCGAATGCCCGCCCGGAGCGGGGGACTTCGAGTTCCGGGTGGTGGCGGAGGGCGCCGGTGTCTCCGGTCTGCACACCGTGCACGGGCCGTGGCGGCGCCCGGCCGGCGAGGTGGCGGTCCGTTCCGGGGCCGGGTGCCACTACGCCCCCAAGTGCGCCGTCATCGGCGTCACGATCGAGTTCCGCTGACCGCCCGCCGGCAGCGGTCGGCGAGGGCGCCGAGGGCGGCGGCGAGCTCCGGGTCGCGCTCCGGGGAGACGGAGAAGTCGGTGCCCAGGGCGCCCAGCCAGACGGCGAGCGTCCCGGCGCTGTCCGCGCCGGTGCGGACCAGGCAGGTCTCGGCGTCCACGGGTTCGACCTGCCCGGCGGAGGCGGGGAGGCGTTCGGCGACGGCCTCGGCCGGGGCGTGGACGGTGACGGTGGTGCGATGGCGCCAGGGGGCTTCGGCGATGCCCCGGGAGACGTAGGCGGCCACGTCGTCGTCGGGCAGCGGGCGGGGGGCGAACCGCGGCCCGGCCGGGATCTTCGGCTCCATGCGGTCCACGCGGAAGGTGCGCCAGCCGGCGCGCTCGGTGTCCCAGGCGATCAGGTACCAGCGGCGGCCCCAGTTGACCAGCCGGTACGGCTCCACGTCCCGGCGGCTGGCCGAGGCGTCGTGCGCCCGGTAGTCGAAGCGGAGCCGCTCGTGGTCCCGGCAGGCGGCGGCCAGGGTGGTCAGCAGGTCGGGCGGGACGGTGGGGTGCGGGCGGGCGGGGCGGACGGCGACGGTGTAGGTCTGGAGGGCGTTGAGGCGGCGGCGCAGCCGGGCGGGCAGCACCCGTTCCAGTTTGGCCAGCGCGCGCAGGGCCGACTCCTCGATGCCCGCCACCGAGCCGACGGTGGCGGTGCGCAGGCCGACCGCGACCGCCACCGCCTCCTCGTCGTCCAGCAGCAGCGGCGGCAGGGCCGTCCCCGCCTCCAGGCGGTAGCCGCCCGCCGAGCCGCGGGTGGCGTGCACCGGATAGCCGAGCCTGCGCAGCCGTTCGATGTCGTTGCGGACCGTCCGGGTCGTCACGTCGAGGCGTTGTGCCAGTTCGGGGCCGGTCCACTCGCGCGGGGTCTGCAGCAGGGAGAGCAGCCGGAGGATGCGTGCCGAGGTTTCCACCATGTCTGTCATTGTGAGGGCTCATTGAGGAACGAAACGTTCCTGATGGGCGGGGATGGTGTTCGGCATGGAGACGAACACCAAGACGGAAACGCGGCAGGACCGGCGGTGGCTGGGGCTGTTCGCGGTGCTGACGGCGATGATCCTGAACCTGCTGGACTCCACGGTGGTGAACGTGGCCGCCCCGGCGATCAGGGCGGACCTCGGCGGCTCGGAGGCGAGCCTGCAGTGGACCGCCGCGGGCTACACCCTGGCGCTGGCGGCCGGCCTGCTCACCGGCGGGCGGCTGGGCGACATGTTCGGCCGCCGCCGGATGATGCTGCTGGGCGTCGTCGGCTTTCTGCTGGCCTCCTTCGCCTGCGCGGCGGCCTTCTCGCCCGGCACGCTGATCGCCGCCCGGGTCCTTCAGGGCCTGTTCGGCGCGGTGATGATCCCGCAGGCGTTCGGCCTGATCCGCGATCTCTTCCCGCCGCGGGAGATCGGCAAGGCGTTCGGCGCGCTGGGCCCGGTGATCGGGCTGTCCACCATCCTGGGCCCGGTGGTGGCCGGGACGCTGATCGACGCCGATGTGCTGGGCACGGGCTGGCGGATGGTGTTCCTGATCAATCTGCCGCTGGGGGCCTTCGCGCTCCTGGCGGGGCGGGCGGCGCTGCCGGCTGCCCCGCCGGCGCCCGGGCAGCGGCTGGATCTGCCGGGCTCGCTGCTGGCCGGTGCCGGGATGTTCCTGCTGGTGCACCCGCTGGTGCAGGGGCACGAACTGGGCTGGCCGGTCTGGCTGGCGGCCGAGCCGGCGGTCTCGCTGGTGCTGCTGGCCGTCTTCGTGCTCCGTCAGCGGCGGCGCGGGCGGGCCGGTGAGACACCGCTGGTGGAGCTGGCGGTGTTCGCCCGGCGCTCCTACACCTCGGGGGTGCTGTTCGTGATCGTCTTCTTCGGCTCGATCGTCGGGTTCTCGCTCACCACCGGTCTGTTCCTGCAGCTGGGGCTGGCGTACAGCCCGATGCGGGCGAGCCTGGCGATGTCGGCCTGGGCGGTGGGCGCGTTCCTGGGCTCCGGTTTCGCGGCGGGGATGATGGCCCGGCTGGGCCGGCGCATCCTGCACCTGGGGCTGGCGGTGATGGCGGCCGGTCTGGGCGCGGTGCATCTGGTGCTGGGCGGGGCCGGTACCGGGGTGGACGGCTGGGATCTGGCGCTGCCGCTGCTCGGCTACGGCCTCGGCATGGGGATGATCTTCGTCCCGCTGTTCGACATCATCATGGGCGAGATCCGGGACCACGAGGTGGGCTCGGCATCCGGCCTGCTGGAGTCGCTCCAGCAGATGGGCGCCAGCCTGGGCGTGGCGGTGCTGGGCACGGTGTTCTTCTCGGTGGCGGGCGGCGGGGCGCCGGGCGTCGCGGGCTTCGTCGATGCCTCGCGGACGGTCACGCTGATCTCGCTGGCGCTCACGGTGATCGCCTTCGCCCTGGCCTTTCTGCTGCCGCGCCGGGCCCGGCAGGCCGCGGCGGTCTCCCCTCAGCCGGCCGCGAGCGGTGCCCCGGCGGAACGCGAGCCCGCCCTGGTGTGATGCCCGGTGTGGACAGCGAGCGGCGCCCCGGCCGGATGTGGCCGGGGCGCCGTGCCGTCGCGGCAGCCGCGCCGCCGTCAGGCGGCCGAGGCCAGCGCGTAGAGCGCGGCGGCCATGCCGAAGCCCATCAGGCCGATGGTGGTCTGCATGACCGTCCAGGTTTTCAGGGTGGTCTTCACGTCCATCCCGAAGAACCGGCCCACCAGCCAGAAGCCGGAGTCGTTGACATGCCCGGCGGTCACCGAACCGGCCGCCAGGGCCAGCACGACGGCGGCGAGTTCCACGGCGTTGAAGTCGCCGCCCTGCACCACCGGCTGGAGCAGCCCGGCGGCCGTGGTCAGCGCCACCGTGGCGGAGCCCTGGGCGACGCGCAGCGCGGTCGCGATCAGGTAGCCGGCCACCACCACCGGCAGGCCCAGGTCGGACAGGGTTTCGGAGAGCGCGTCGCCGATGCCGCCGGCCCGCAGCACCGCGCCGAACATGCCGCCGGCGCCGGTGATCAGGATGATGGAGGCGACCGGTCCGAGCGCCGAGTCGGTGAGCTGCTCCAGGGTGTTCCGCCCCCGGCCGCGCCGCACGCCCAGGACGTACAGCGCCACGAAAACGGTGACCAGCAGGGCGACGGGGGTGGAGCCCAGCGCGCGGGCGAGCTGGTACCAGCCCGCCTCCCCGTCGGTCCAGCCGGCCGCCCGCGCGGTGTTGAGCGCCGTGTTGGCGAAGATCATCGCCAGCGGCAGGAGCAGCAGGGCTATCACGGTGCCGGGGCGCGGCGGCTGCTCGTCGTGCTCGGCCTGCGGGCCGCCGCTGAGGATGTCGGGGACCGGCAGCCGGATGCGCTGCCCCACCCACAGGCCGTAGAGGTAGCTGGTCACGTACCAGGTGGGGACGGCCACGGCCAGGGCCAGCAGGATGACCAGGCCGACGTCGGCGCCGAGGAGTTCGGAGGCGGCCACCGGACCGGGGTGCGGCGGCACGAAGACGTGCATCACGGAGAAGGCACCGGCCGCCGGCAGCCCGTAGCGCAGCACGCCGCCGCCCAGCCGCCGGGCGACCGTGAACACGATCGGCAGCATGACCACCAGGCCGGCGTCGAAGAAGATCGGGAAGCCGAACAGCAGGGAGGCGATGCCCAGGGCGAGCGGGGCGCGCTGCTCGCCGAAGCGGCGGATCAGCGCGTCGGCCAGGGACTGGGCGCCGCCGCTGACTTCGACCAGCCGGCCGAGGATGGCGCCGAGGCCGACCAGGAGCGCCACTCCGGCGAGGGTGGCGCCGAATCCCTGGGTGAGGGTGTCCACGACCAGTGCGGACGGGATGCCGGTGGCGAAGGCGGTGAGCAGGCTGACCGCCACCAGGGCGAGCAGGGCGTGCAGCCGCAGCACGATGATCAGGAAGAGCAGCAGGGCGATGGCGCCGGCTGCGATGGCGAGGAGTGGTCCGGTGTCCAGGGTCTGGGTCCAGGCGTCGTTCGCGTCCATGGGAGAGCTCCATTGCTTCTCAGGAACGTTGGCGCGGGTGGTACAGGTCGTGCGGGTGGTACAGGCAGTGCGGGTCGTGCGGGTGATGAGAAAGGGGACGGTGGGCCGGGAGGGACCGGGGAGAGGGGGTCAGGGGAGGCCGAGGGCCTCCAGGGCGGCGGCGGCCATCCGCTCGGGCGGCTGGTCGAGGGAGACGGTGACGCCGTCCTCGTCCGCGGCCAGCGGCTGCAGGTCGCGGAACTGGGAGTCGAGCAGGGACGGCGGCATGAAATGCCCGGTCCGCAGATGCAGCCGGGAGGAGATCAGCTCCGGTGTGCCGTCCAGATGGACGAAGCGGACCCTGGCCCCCTCGGCCCCGCGCAGCAGGTCCCGGTAGGACCGCTTGAGTGCGGAGCAGGCGACCACCACGGACTCCCCGGCGGCGGCACGGGCGGCGATGGCGTCCCGGATCAGCCCCAGCCAGGGCAGCCGGTCGGCGTCGGTCAGCGGGACACCGGCCGCCATCTTCTCGATGCTGGACTGCGGGTGCAGCGCATCGGCCTCGGTCATCTCCCAGCCGAGACGCTGGGCGAGGAGCGCGGCGACCGTGCTCTTGCCCGCTCCCGAGACTCCCATCACCACCAGGGCGGTCGGCGCCATCGCGGTTGACCCCTTCGTCACTGTCGTCACCTCAATGGTGCTATCAATTCACAGGAAAGGTAGCACCAATAGACCCGTCGGAGAAGGCACCCGGGCGGGGTCCCGGATACCCTTCGGACGTGGGGAAGCCGAGCAACGACCGGACGCCGACGGGCGGCAGTGCCGCCGGTGCCGCTCGGCACAGTTCCGTCCTGGACACCCTGGGCCTGGAGATCACCGACGGCACCCTGCCCGAAGGCCGGGCACTGACCCTGGACTCCATCCAGGAACGGTTCGGCGTCTCCCGCACCGTCGCCCGCGAGACCATGCGCATCCTGGAATCCATGGGACTGGTGGTCTCCCGGCGGCGGATCGGCATCACCGTGCTGCCGCGCGCGGCCTGGAACGTCTACGACCCGCGGGTCATCTGGTGGCGGCTGGCCGGGCCGGGACGCGACGCCCAGCTCCGCTCCCTCACCGAACTCCGGGTCGCCGTCGAGCCGCTGGCCGCCGCCGCCGCGGCCCGCTACGCCTCCCGCGAGCAGCGCGCACACCTCCTCCGGCTCGCCGCCGAGATGCGCACCCTGGGCGAGGCCGGCCGGCTCGCGCCGTTCATGGACCTGGATGTGGAGCTGCACTCCCTGCTGCTGACCGCGAGCGGGAACGAGATGTTCGCCGCGCTCACCGATGTGGTGGCCGCGGTGCTGCGCGGGCGGACCCGGCTGGGCCTGATGCCCGACCATCCGGTGCCGGAGGCGCTCCACCTGCACCAGGAGGTGGCCCGGGCGGTGGCCGACGCCGACCCGGACCGGGCCGAGCACGCCATGCGCCGGCTCCTCGGCGAGGTGCGCGACGCCATGACGGCGGACCGGGACTGAGACGGGCACGGCCGGGAGGGGACGGATGACGCGGCGGGCCGGCCTGTGGGCCGCGGTGGTGCTGCTGGTGGCGGTGGTGGTGCTGGCCTTCGGGCCGCTGCCGGGCGCGCTGCTGGACCGCACCGAGGGCGCCGGGGAGCTGGAGCCGGGCGACCGGATCTCCGCCGAGTCCGACATCCGGGGCGCGCTGCTCCAGGCCGTGGGCGGACTGCTGCTGGTCGCGGGCGCGGTGACGGCCTGGCGGCAGCTCCTCATCAGCCGGGAGCAGCACGCCCTCAGCCGCCGGGTGGCCGTCACCGACGCCTTTGCCCGCGCCGTGGAACAGCTCGGGGACGACGGCTCGGTGGCGCTGCGGCTGGGCGGGATCTACTCCCTGGACCGGATCGCCGACGACGACCCGGGCGAACGCGGCCGGGTGGCCGAGATCCTGGCCGCCTTCGTCCGGGACACGGCCTCCGGGGACGCCGCACCGCTGCCCCGGGACGTGACCGCCGCGCTGGCGGTGCTGGTCCGGCGGGACTGGCCGCACGGCATCGACCTGGCCGGGGCCCGGCTGGCGGACACCCGGCTCCCCGGCGCCCGGCTGAGCCGGGCCCGGCTGGCGGGCACCGATCTGCGCGGCGCCGACCTCACCGGGGCAGTGCTCACCGGTGCCCGGCTGGACGGCGCCGATCTGCGCCGCGCGGATCTGTCCGGCGCCGACCTGACCGGCGCCGACCCGCGACAGGCGCTGTTCTCCGGCGCGCGGGCGGATGGAGCCACCCGCTGGCCGGAGGGCTTCGACCCGGCCGGGCACGGCCTGGTCACGCACCCGGACCGGGATCAGGACCGGCCGGGCTCCGCGTCCGCGCCCTGAGCCCGCCGGTACCGCTCGGCCAGCTCCACCAGTTCACCGGCCCGGGCGACGGCCTCCGCCAGATCCGGGTGGTCCACCTCGTGCAGCGACAGCTCCCCGTCCCGGAAGGCGGGCACCATCAGATAGGCGCAGTGGAACCCGACGTCCGGTACGGCGGCCAGATCGTCCGCCGCCGCGGCCAGCCGCACCCGGGCCGCGCCCAGGTCCCCCCGGAGCACCTCGGCCATGGCGGCGTTGAACCGGCTCAGCGCCCGTTCCCTCGGCAGCTCGGTCCGCGGCACGGCCCGCTCCGCCCACTCCACCGCGTCACCGGCCCGGCCGCCCCGCAGTGCCAGATAGCTCAGGTTGTTGGCGCTCTCCCAGGAGGGCGCGAGCTGGAAGGCGGTGCGCAGATGCTCCTCGGCGAGGTGCAGCCGCCCGTCGCGGTAGGCGGGATAGAGCGCGGAGATGTGCTCCCGGGCCATGTTCCGCTTCATCTCCTCGTCGGCCACCGCCGCCAGCCAGTCGATGATCCGCCGCCAGGGCTTCAGCGGCTGCCGGGTCCGCTCGGCCCGCAGGTCCCCGCCCAGGGCGCGGACCCGGTCCCGGGCGGCCCGGAACACCGGGTGCTGCGCCGGCTCCCAGTCCGCGGTGTCCGCCGCCACGGTCCAGCGCACCGCGGTGATCCCGGCGAAGGTGCAGGTGACCGTGGTGATGTCGAGCGCGGCGGGAATGCCGCAGCGCAGAATCGCGGCGTGCAGGTAGCGGACCGTGAACGGCGGCTCGCCGCAGTCCTCCGCCAGGGTGTCCAGCGCCCACAGGCCCGCGTCCAGATTCTCCTGGTCCATGCCCAGGCAGCAGGTCTGCAGAACGTGCACGCCCTCCGGCAGCACCTCGCACAGCAGATGCTCCACCTCCCGGGAGACCACCAGCGGGGTGCTCAGCCGGCTCAGCAGCGGCGGATGGCTGTGCCCCTCCCCCCGCTTGCTCAGCGTCCACAGCCGGGTGTAGATCTCCTCGAACATGTCCGTCTCGCCCGCCAGGTGGACGGCGCCGTGCCGCATCTCCAGCAGCCCTTCGGCCAGGAACTCCTGGTGGTACCGGTCGAACTCCTCCCGGGTCAGCGGCGGGGCGCCGTTGAGGGAATGGGCGAACCACAGCTCCTCCACCCCCGCGCCGCCGAGCGAGGAGCACAGCGCGTTGAACGCCCACAGCCGCTCCGGGGACATCGTGTGCAGCGCCGCCACCAGCGGGCTGTGCCGCGACTCGCGGCCGGCCTCCAGCAGCGAGCGCACCTCGTCCAGGGTCTCGGTGGTCAGCTCCATCCGGGAGGCGACCCCGCTCTGCCAGCGGCTGAACATCACATAGCCGTAGAGCTGGATCTCGTACGGGTTGCCGTCGGTGAGCCGCAGCAGATGGGACAGGGCGGCCTCGGGATCCTCGAAGCAGTCGCCCAGGCCCAGCCCGATCGCGGCCAGCGGCTTGGCCAGGCAGCTCTGCACGTCGGCGGACTCGGCGAACCGCTCCACCTTCACCATCACGAACTGCCGCAGGATGGGGGCGAAGACCTGCTGGATGCGGGTGACGAGCTCGGTGGTGCCGGCCAGGACGAAGACGTAGCCGCGCAGCCGCATGCCCAGCGAACGCAGCAGCGCCAGGGTGTCCTCGCGGCCGGCGAGCAGCTGCGCCTCGTCGATCAGCACCGCCACGGGGCCGCCGACGCGGGCGGCCAGCAGCTCCAGATCGGTGCGGAGTGCCATTTCCGAGACCCGTCCGGAGCGGGCCAGGCTCTCGGGGAACTCCAGCGGGAAGTCCGGGTCCTGCTCCGCACCGTCCAGCAGGCGGCGGACCACCCGCGGGGTGACCGGCCGGCCGTCCGGTGCGGTCAGACCGGCCGGCCCGGCGACGGCCCCGATCAGCTCCTCGTAGAAGATGCGGAAGAACGCGGCCGGTTCGGCGTCGCCCGGGGAGAGCTGGACCCGCACGGTGGGGAAGGATCGCCGCCGGGCCAGCATGGCGGTCATGTTCAGCAGGCTGGTCTTGCCGGCGGCGCGTTCGCCGTGCAGCGCGACGTAGCCGACCGGGCGGTCCCCGGCTGCCTGCTCCAGGACATAGTCGATCCGCTCCAGCTCCCGGCCGCGGCCCGCGAACAGCTGCGGATCGCTCACCGGATTGGCGTAGTCGTAGGGATTGCGCACCTGGCCGATCTCCACGCCCCGACCGCCCCCTTCGCCACCGCCGTTCCGCCGCCCGCTCTCCACCTTCCCCAACGGCCCCCCGCGCACGCCGGTTCCGCTGTCATCCCTTCAGGCCGGAGCGGGAGACACCCTCGATGACCCAGCGCTGGGCGACCAGGTAGAGCAGCAGGACGGGCACGCTGGCGATGACCGCGCCCGCCATCAGCAGGTCGAAGCGGACGTTGTTGGCGCTCTGGAAGGTGGCCAGGCCGGCCGGCAGGGTCAGTGACTCGGGGCTGAGCAGCACGTACAGCGGCCAGAGGAAATCGTTCCAGTTGGCCAGGAAGGACAGCAGGGCGAGGGTGGCCAGGGCGGGCCGGGACAGCGGCAGGATCACCCGCAGGAAGATCTGCCAGCGGTTGCAGCCGTCCAGCTCCGCGGCCTCCTCCAGCTCCCAGGGCAGGGTGAGGAAGAACTGCCGCAGGAAGAACACCCCGAAGGCACCGGCCGCGCCGGGCACGATCACCGCCGGGAGGGAGTCCACCCAGGCCAGCTCGTTGACGATCAGGAAGTTGGGGATCAGCAGCACCATCGGCGGCACGAAGAGGGTGGCCACGATGGCGGTGAAGATCAGTGTCCGGCCGCGGAACCGCATCCGGGCCAGGGCATAGGCGGCCGGGGTGGCCACCGCCAGGACCAGCGCGGCATGCGCGCCGGCCGCCAGCAGGCTGTTGAGGAACCAGCGCAGCACCGGGCTGTCGGCCGAGCCCAGCACCTCCCGGTAGGCGTCCAGAGTGGCCGGGCCGGGAATCCACTGCGGGGTGGAGGAGCCGGAGTCCGCCCGGGTCTTGAGGGAGGTGACCGCCATGTACACCAGCGGGCTGATGTACAGCGCGGCCAGCACCGCCAGGACGAGCTGGAGCAGGGAGCGGCGCAGCCGGCGCTGGGCGGGTGCGGGGGCGGGGGCGGCGGCGCGCGGCGCGGGAAGGCTCATCGCTCGTCCTCCTGGCGGTTGCGGAAGATGCGGAAGACGACCGCGCTGGCGGCCATCAGGCACAGCGCCAGGACGAAGCTCATGGCCGAGGCGGTGCCCATGTCGAAGCGGCGCAGTCCGGTCTCGGCGATCAGGAAGATGGCGGTCTTGGTCTCGTCCGCCGGGGCGCCATTGGTGATCAGGTAGGACTGGCCGAACATGTTGGCCGAGGCCAGCAGGGTGGCGTTGACCACGAACAGGCCGACCGGCCGCAGCCCGGGCAGGGTGACGTGCCACAGCCGCTGCCAGGCGTTCGCGCCGTCGACGCGGGCCGACTCGTAGCGCTCGGCGGGGATGTCCTGGAGGCCGGCCAGGTAGATCACCGCGTTGAACCCGAGCGTCCACCAGACGGTGACCAGCACCAGGCCCCACCAGGCGGCCGGGGTGTCGGTGGTCCACTGGATGCCGTCGGGCAGGCCGAGCAGTCCGAGGTAGTGGTTGACCAGGCCGATGTTGCCGTCCAGCAGGAACCGCCAGAGCAGGCCGATGACCGCCACGCCCAGCACGTAGGGGGCGAAGTAGACCGCCCGGTAGAGGGTGCGGCCGGGCATCTTCGTGTTCATCAGCAGCGCCACCAGCAGCGGCACCACCAGCAGGAAGGGCAGGGAGAGCGCGGTGAAGACGCCGGTGGCCCGCATGGCGGCCCAGAACCGCGGGCCCTCGACGCTGGAGGAGTCGAACAGCTCGCGGTAGTTGTCCAGGCCGGTGAACGGCTTGGCGGGGAGGTTGATGTCCCACTCGTGCAGGCTGATCCACAGGCCGTAGCCGATCGGGGCCACCACGAAGACCAGGAACAGCACCAGATAGGGGCTGAGGAAGAGGTAGGGCGTGAAGCCCCGGTGGGAGCGGGCGGCTCCGGCCCGGCCGTCCTCCGGCCGCCGGGTACCGGGCCGGGTGCCCGGGTCCGCCGCCCGCTCCGCTCCGGGTGGCCGCACGCTCATGCGCAGTGCCACTGCCGATGCCTCACTTCGCGTACTTGGCGGCGTTCTCGGCCAGCATCTTGTTGGCGGTCTTCACGCCATCGGCCAGCGCCTCGGCCGGGGACGCCTTGCCCAGCACGGCCTGCTGCACGGCCAGCTCCATGGCGGCGACCTGCACGTCGCCGATGCCGGGGATGGCGGGCAGGAAGCGGAAGACGGCCGGGTCGGCGGCGAGCGCGATCTGCGGCAGCCCGGTCACGGTGTCGTCCTCCCGGACCGAGTTGCGGGCCGGGATCATGCCGGCCCCGGCCCACTGGGTGGACTGCCGGCTCATGTAGTCGATGAAGAACTTGGCGGCCTGCACCTTGTTCTCGTCCCTGCCGGCCTGGGAGGTGAGCACGAAGTTGTGCGAGGCGGTCCACACCGCCGGGGTGGAGCCGATGGCCGGGACGCCGGCCATCCGCCAGTCCAGGTTCTCGGTGTTCTCGGTGAGGTCGTTGATCTGCCAGATGCCGTCCCAGGTGAAGCTGACCTCGCCGTTCTTGAAGGCGGTGTACTGGGCGTCCTGCGCCACCTGGCCGGGGCTGTGGCCGGCGGTGACCTGCTCCCGCATCCAGCTCAGCGCCTGGACCCCGGCGTCCGAGCCCCATTCGGCGGCGGTGCCGTCCGCGCTGTACAGCTCGCCGCCGAACTGCCACAGCAGGGTCATGAACATCAGGTGGGCGGGCCACTTGCTGGGCATCCAGAACGGCTTGTCGATGCCGGCGTCGGTCAGTTCGGCCAGGGTGGCCTCGAAGCCGGCCCGGTCGGCCGGGGCGGCGTCCAGTCCGGCCCTGGTGAGGTGCCTGGCGTTCCAGTAGTTGGCCAGGCAGTGCACGTCCAGCGGCACGCTGTAGCGCTTGCCGTCGTAGATGCCGGCCTGCCAGACGGCGGGGATGAAGTCGGATTCCTGCATGCCGAGCTGGCCGACCACGTCGTCCAGCGGTATGAGGGTGGAGCGGGCGGCGAAGGTGGCCACGGCGTCGTTGTGGAGGACGGCCACGTCCGGGCCCTTGCCCGCGGTGATGGCGGTGGGCATGGCCGGGTAGAGGTCGGCCCACTGCCGGGTGGTGTTCCTGACCGTGATGCGGCCCTCGTACTCCTTGTTGAAGGCGTCCAGCATGGCCCGCATGTGGGGGCCGTCACCGCCGGTGAAGCCGTTCCAGTATTCGAGGGTGACCTGAGGGCCGTCGTACTCGCCGCCGGTGAAGGTGGGGGCGGGGGTGCCGGAGTCGTCGGCGCCGACCTTGGTGCCGCCCCCGCAGGCGGCGGTGAGCAGGCCGGTGCCGGTCAGTCCGGCGGCCAGGCCCAGCAGTGAACGGCGTCTGACCGGGGCGGCCGTGCCGGAGATGCGGGAGGTCATGATGTCTGCCCCTTCGTGCGGGAGGTGCGGGTGGAGAGTAGGCCCCGGTCCGGAGTGCGCGAATACCGCGAAAGCCACGGATCGGGAGCGGACTGGTCTCGGGGAGGTGACGGGACGGGCGGGGTGTGCCACGGGGCCGGGGGGACCGGTTCCGGGGTGCGGGTCTCAGGGGGTGCCGGTGGCCAGCCGGATCATCGACCAGGAGACCGGCGGCAGTTCCACGGTCAGCTCGCCGCCGTCGGTCTTGGTGCCGGCCACCGGGCGGGGGCGGACCCGGTCCGGGCGGTCGGCGGTGTTGACCGCGCCGGCCCGGTCGAACGGCTCGTCCTCGGCCAGTACCAGGTGCTCGGTCACCCGGCAGCCGGGGAAGGCGCGCAGCCCGGCGGTCAGCCGCATCGGGCCGGTGCGGTCCAGGCTGGCCGCGAACAGCACCAGTTCCCCGGTCTCCTCGTCGAGGGTGGCGGTGGCGCACAGCGCCGGGACCTCGCCGTGCCGGGCGGTGTCCAGGGCCGGGGCCTCCGGTTCGACGCGCAGCACGGTGCCGCGGGCGTGCCGGGCGGTGCGGGCGAAGGGATGGAAAATCGTCTGCCGCCAGGCCGGGCCGCCGGGCTCGGTCATGATCGGGGCGATCACATTGGCGAGCTGGGCCAGGCAGGCCACGCCGACCCGGTCGGCGTGGCGGAGCAGGGTGATCAGCAGGCTGCCGGCCACCACGGCGTCGGCGGCGGTGTAGACGTCCTCGATCAGGCGGGGTGCCTCGGCCCACTCCAGGGCGGCCTCCCCGGGGAACCGGTTCTGCCGCCAGACGTTCCACTCGTCGAAGGAGAGCCGGATCCGGCGGCGGCTGCGCAGCCGGGCGCCGATGTGGTCGGCGGTGGCGGTGACGGCGTCGATCATCCGGTCCATCTCGGCCGCCGAGGCCAGGTACGAATCCGGGTCGCCCGCCGGGTTCTCGGGGTCGAAGTAGGCGTGCAGCGAGATGTAGTCCACGAACTCGTAGGTGTGCTCCAGCACCGTCGCCTCCCAGGAGGCGAAGGTCTCGATGGTCGGATTGGAGCTGCCGCAGGCCACCAGGGACAGGGCCGGGTCGAAGCGTTTCATGGCGCGGGCGGTCTCGGCGGCCAGCCGGCCGTACTCGTCGGCGGTCTTGTGGCCCATCTGCCAGGGGCCGTCCATCTCGTTGCCCAGGCACCACAGCCGCACGGCGTGCGGCTGGTCCGCCCCGTGCGCGCGGCGCANCACGGCGTGCGGCTGGTCCGCCCCGTGCGCGCGGCGCAGCTCGGACAGGGCGGTGCCGGCCGGATAGTTGGCGTACTCCAGCAGCTCCAGCGCCTCCGCGGTGCCCCGGGTGCCGAGGTTGACCGCCATCATCGGCTCCACCCCGGCGCGCCGTGCCCAGGTCATGAACTCGTTGAGGCCGAAGGCGTTGGACTCCAGGCTGCGCCAGGCGTAGTCCAGGCGGGACGGGCGCTGCTCGCGCGGGCCGACGCCGTCCTCCCAGCGGTAGTTGGAGACGAAGTTGCCGCCGGGGTAGCGGACCAGGGTCACGCCCAGTTCCCGGACCAGCTCCAGCACATCGGTGCGGAAGCCGTCCGCGTCGGCGCGCGGGTGGCCGGGTTCGTAGATCCCGGTGTAGACCGACCTGCCCATGTGCTCGACGAACGAGCCGAACAGACGGCGGTCGAGGGGGCCGATCCGGAAGCCGGGATCGAGGGTGAGCCGGGCGTTGCGCATTGCCGAAACCTTTTTGCTCTGTGGAGGACCCGGTGCTCCCGCCGTGCGGCGGCAGCACCGGTCAGGGGGCTGTCCGTTACGATTACATCGTTGAAACAGCGTTGTAAATAGCCCGGGCGCGATTGCCCGGACGGGCCGTCCGGACCGGCCGCCCGGTGTGCGAATGTGGACCGGTGGCGCCGGCGGGCGCGGAAGGGGAGGTCAACGGTGGGTGCGAGCCTGAAGGATGTCGCGGCGCTGGCCGGCGTGTCCGTGAAGACCGTCTCGAACGTGGTCAACGGCTACACCTATGTGGCCCCGCAGACCCGGGAGAAGGTGGAGCGGGCCCTGGCCGAGCTGGACTACCGCCCCAACCTCTCGGCGCGCAACCTGCGCCGGGGCCGCACCGGCGTGATCGGCCTGGCCCTGCCCGAGCTGGACGCCCCCTACTTCGCCGAACTGGCCCGCTCGGTGATCGACGCCGCCGCCCGGCGCGGCTGGACCGTGCTGATCGACCAGACCGACGGCCTGCCCGAGCGCGAGCACCAGGTTCTCCAGGGCATCCGCGACCACCTGGTGGACGGGCTGATCTTCAGCCCGATCACCATCGGCCCCGAGGAGCTGGGCGCCCGCACCGACCGCACCCCGCTGGTGCTGCTCGGCGAGCGCGTACTCGCCGGGCCCACCCACCACGTCGCCATCGACAACCAGCGCGCCGCCCGCGAGATGACCGCCCACCTCGTCTCGCTCGGGCACACCCGGATCGCCGTCATCGGCGACCAGCGGCACAACCCGGCCGCCAACACCGCCCATCTGCGGGTGGCCGGCTACCGGGAGGCCCTGGCCGCCGCCGGGCTGGAGACGGACGAGCGGCTGATCGTCCCCACCGGCTCCTACCACCGCGCCGACGGCGCCGAGGCCATGCGCCGCCTGCTGGCCGGGCCGGTCCGCCCGCAGGCGGTGTTCTGCTGCAACGACCTGCTGGCGCTCGGCGCCCTGCGCACCGCCCTGCTGGCCGGGCTGCGGGTGCCGGAGGACATCGCCATCGCCGGCTTCGACGACATCGAGGACGGCCGCTACAGCACCCCCACCCTGACCACCGTCCGGCCGGACAAGGCACAGATCGCCCGGGTCGCCGTGGAACTGCTGGAAGCCGAGGTCAACGGACCCCGCCCGGCAGCCAGGGGAGGCGCCGCGCCCGGCGCCCAGGAGGTCGTCGCGGACCACGACCTCCTGCCCCGCGAGTCCACCACCGGCCGCCGCCCGGCCTGAGGCGCCGGCCCGTGGGTACCCGGCGGCCCATGGAGCGCGACATGGACAGGAGCCCGGCGCGGGGCGGCGGCACGGCGGCCGGGCACCGGGCGGTGCCGCACACCGCGGACATGCGGATCGAGGCGTGGGGTGCCTCCCGGGAGGAGTGCCTGGCCGAGGCGGTGCTCGGCATGGTGGACTGCTTCGCCGACCTCTCCGGGGCCCGGCCGGACGCCGTACGGCAGGTGCGGCTGACCGGGCACAGCGACGACGAACTGCTGGCCGCGCTGCTGGACGAGGTGCTGTTCCGGCTGGAGGTGCACGGCGAGGTGCCGCTGGACGTCGAGGCGGAGAGCGTGAACGGCGGGCTGGACGTCCGGCTGTCGGTGACCGGCCTGCACTCCGTCCAGATCACCGGGGCCGTCCCCAAGGCCGTGTCCTGGAACGAGCTGCACCTGGCCCCGGCCCCCTCCGGCTGGACCTGCGCCGCCACCGTGGACGTCTGACCGGCCGGACGGCTGACCCGTCCGGGTCCCGGGCAGTCAGCCCTTGACCACGCCCAGCGGGATCAGCCGGGCCACCCGGCGGCACAGGCCGGCGCCCTCGCCGGCCTCCACCACCGCCGTGACGTCCTTGTACGCCTCCGGTGTCTCCTCGGCCAGGCCGCGCCAGGACTTCGAGCGCACCGCGATGCCGTCCGACTCCATCCGCGACCGCAGCTCCCGGCCGCCGATGGTGCGCGCGGCCTGGTGGCGGCTCATCACCCGGCCGGCGCCGTGGCAGGTGGAGTGGAAGGCGTCCCCGCCCGGCACCCCGGTGAGCACATAGGAGGAGGTGCCCATGGTGCCGGGAATCAGCACCGGCTGGCCGGCCTCGCGCAGCTCCTCCGGCAGCTCCGGGTGCCCCGGCGGAAACGCCCGGGTGGCACCCTTGCGGTGCACGCACAGCCGCCGCCGCTCACCGTCCACCGCATGCTCCTCGATCTTGGCCAGGTTGTGCGAGACGTCGTAGACCAGGCCGAGCCGGGCGCCCGACTCCCGGCGGAAGATCCGGCGGGCCGCCTCGGCCAGCAGCTGGCGGTTGGCCCGCCCGTAGTTGGCCGCCGCCGCCATCGCGCCCAGATAGGTACGGCCCTCGGGGGAATCCACCGGCGCACAGGCCAGCTGCCGGTCCGGCACGGTGATGCCGTACCGGGCCATGGCCCGGTCCATGGCCCGTACGTGGTCGGAGCAGATCTGGTGGCCCAGCCCGCGCGAACCGCAGTGGATCATCACGCACACCTGGTTCCCGGCCAGCCCGAAGGCCGCCGCCACCGCCTCGTCGTAGACCTCGGCGACCTGCTGCACCTCCAGGAAGTGGTTCCCCGATCCCAGGCTGCCGACCTGGCCGAGGCCGCGCTCCCGCGCCCGCCCGCTCACCTGCTCCGGGTCGGCGCCGGCGACCGCACCGCCGTCCTCGCAGCGCCGCAGATCGCGCTCCTCGCCGTGGCCCTGCTCCACCGCGTAGCGGGAGCCGCCCGCCATGATCCGTTCCAGCTCCTCCTGGCCGCGCACGTGCCACACGCCGCCGGGCCCGGCGCCCCTCGGGATCGCCTCCCCCAGCCCGTCCATGACCGCGCCCAGCTCCGGCTCCAGCGCGCGCCGGTCGCAGTCGGCGGCCAGCAGCCGCACCCCGCAGGAGATGTCGAAGCCGACCCCGCCGGGCGAGACCACCCCGCCCGCGTCCACGTCCGTGGCCGCCACCCCGCCGATCGGGAAGCCGTAGCCCCAGTGGATGTCCGGCATGGCGTAGGAGGCGACCGCGATGCCGGGCAGCGTGGCCACATTGACCACCTGCTCCAGCGACCGCTCGGCGTCCCGCAGCAGCTCCCGGGAGGCGAACACCACCCCCGGCACCCGCATCGGATCGCGCCGCTCGATCCGGAACCGGTAGCGGCTCTCCTCCGTGACCTGCCCCGGCTCCGCCTTCACCGCCCTCATCACAGCCTCCCTCCGGGATCGCTCCGGCACGGCTCCTGGCCCGTTCCGCCCTGGCCGGGTCCCCGTCCCCGCGCCCGCCACACGGCCGCGGCCCGGCAGGTCCCCACGGCAGCCGCGTCGGCCGGCCGGCCGCTCCCGGGACGCCGGGACACGGGGACAACGCGGTGGGTGACAAGCCGCGAGCCAGGGCGCCGCCGCCTCGGTCCGACGGGGGGGCGAGGGTGCGGTGTGCCCCGCCCGGTGCGGCGGCCGGCCCGCTGCGTACCGTGGTCCGTGGCCGGGCACGCGGTGCGAGGGTCAAGGGGGGCGGCGGCATGGAGGAGGGGGCCGAGCGGGGCTCCGGGCGGCTGGCGGCGGAGTGGGAGAGGCACCGGCCGGCGGTGTTCGGGGTGGCGTACCGGCTGCTGGGCAGTGTGGCCGACGCCGAGGACGTGACGCAGGACGTGTGGCTGCGGGCGGCCGGGGCAGATCTGGAGCGGGTCACCGGGCTGCGGGCCTGGCTGGTCACGGTCGCCGCCCGCCGCGCCTATGACATCCTGCGCTCGGCCCGCGCCCGGCGCGAGACCTATGTGGGGCCGTGGCTGCCCGAGCCGCTGCTCACCGGGCCGGACGCGGCCGAGGCGGTGCTGGTGGACGAGTCCGTCTCCACCGCGATGCTGCTGGTGATGGAGGAGCTGAGCCCGCCGGAGAGGGTGGCGTTCGTGCTGCACGACGTCTTCGGCGTGGAGTACGCCCGGATCGCCGGGGTGCTGGGCGGTTCGGTGCCGGCGGCCCGCCAGCACGCCTCACGGGCCCGGCGGCGGGTGGCCGGGGCACGGGAGTCGGCACCGCGGGCGTCCCGGGCGGAGCGGGAGCGGGTGCTGGCCGCGTTCCGGGCCGCGTATCTGGCGGGTGATCTGGCGGCGCTGGTCCGGCTGCTGCACCCGGACGCCGTCTATCTCACCGACGGCGGCGGCGAGGTCGCCGCGGCCCGCAAGCCGATTCTCGGCGGCGAGCGGGTGGCCATGGTGATGCTGCGGGTGGCCCGCCGGCTGCCGCCGCCGCGGATCGAGCGCGTCGAGGCCGGCGGCGAGGCGGCGCTGCTGTTCCTGCGGCAGGGCCGGGTCTTCTCGCTGGACACGGTGGCCGTCGGGCACGGGCTGATCACCGCCTACCGCCGGGTGCTCGCCCCCTCCAAACTCGCCCGCCTCTCCCCTGTCACATCCCGGCCCGGTGTCCCGTCTCCCTGACGCACGGCCGGGAACGGCCGTGCGACGACCGGGACACGACCGGGGTACGACCGGAAGGAGAGGACACCATGGCCCGCATGCTGCTCAGCGAGACCGCGCCCGAGCTTCACAGGGGATTCCTCCAGATCGACGCGGCGATCCGCCGCGGACCGCTGGAGGCGACCGTGCGCGAGCTGGTCAAGCTGCGCGCGTCACAGCTCAACGGGTGCGTGTTCTGCGTGGACATGCACAGCACTCAGGCGCTCCGGCAGGGCGAGCGGCAGGACCGGCTGCACCAGCTCCCGGTCTGGGAGGAATCGGAGCTGTTCGACGAGCGGGAGCGGGCGGCCCTGGCCTACACCGAGGCGGTCACCCGGCGCCGCCCGGTGGACGACGGGCTGTGGGACGCGCTCTGCCGTCACTTCCCCGACGAGGCCGAACGCGGCCACCTGATCGCCCAGGTGTCGCTGATCAACGCACTGAACCTGTACAGCGTGCCGCTGCGCATGAGGCCGCCGCGCCCCTGACCGGGGCCGCCCGGCGCGGCCGGTCCGCTCCCGGCCTCCCGGCTCGTGGGGCCGGGAGGCGGGAGCGGGCCCGTGCCGTCCCCCGTCTCAGCCCGCGGTGCCGGCCCGGCGGTGCCGCAGCG
>NZ_WTLH01000081.1 GCF_011421595.1 Streptomyces sp. YIM 98790
CGGCCCGGCCCGGTGACCGCGCCACCCGCCACGACGGCCGGGGCGCGGGAGGGGGGCGGGCGCGGTGCCGGGGAGCGGCCTCTCAGCCGGTACGGGTCAGCGCGTAGCCGCCCAGGGCGGCCAGCTCGCCGCGGGCCGACGGCCGCAGCGGAAGGGCGTCCAGCGCTGCTCCGGCGCGCTCCAGCGCGGCCCGTGCCTCCGCCGCGGCCAGGTCCCTGCCGCCGGCCTCCTCGATCAGCCGCACCGCCCGGGGCGCCGTCTCCTCCGACAGCGCGCCGGCACCGTCGAGCAGCTCCGCCAGCCGGCCGGCGGCGGACGTGCCGGAGTCCAGGGCCAGCAGCACCGGCAGGGACTTCTTGCCCCGGCGCAGGTCCCCGCCGGCCGGTTTGCCGGTGCGGGCCGGGTCGCCCCAGATGCCCAGCAGGTCGTCGACGATCTGGAAGGCCAGGCCGAACTCGCGGCCCGCCGCGCCCATCGCGGTCACCTGCCGCTCGTCGGCTCCGGCCAGCAGCGCGCCCAGCGCCGCGGCGCTGCCGAGCAGCGCCCCGGTCTTGTCGCCGGCCATGGTGCGGTACTCCTCGGGCGTCACCGCGCCGCCGCCCCGCCAGGGGCGGGTCTCGAAGCCGAGGTCCCGGGCCTGGCCGTGCATCAGCCCGGACAGCGCCGCGCACAGCAGCCGCATGGCCTCCTCGCGGCAGTGCCGCCGGGTGTGCTGTACCAGGACGTTGAGCGCGAGGGCGAGCAGCGCGTCACCGGTCAGCACGGCCGGTCCGGTGCCGAAGGCCCGCCACACGGCCGGACGGCGGCGGCGCAGTTCGTCCCGGTCCATGATGTCGTCGTGCACCAGGGTGAAGGCGTGGACGAGTTCGACCGCGACGGCGCCCGGCACGGCCTGCCCGGCGGAGCCGCCGACCGCCTCGGCGGCCAGCACGGCCAGCGCGGGGCGGATGCCCTTGCCGCCGGCGTCCGGCGCGCCGCGCGGGCGGGGAACACCCTCGGGGCCGTGCCAGCCGAGCGCGTAGCCGGCCAGCAGGCGCGGCGACTCGGGGAGCTGCGCGACGGCGTCCTCCAGGGCCGGCCGGATCAGCTCGCGGCAGCGCCGCAGGGTGCCGTCCACCCGGCGGGCGGCGGCGGGACGGGCGGGGGTGGGTGCGGCCATGGGATTCCCTGCTCTGCTCGGGCTGCCCGGGCTCCGCTCGGGTTCAGCGGCTGGCATGAGGTGGGCGATTCCATGGAAAAGGGACCCGCTTTTCACTTTCAAGCCGCCCGGTGACGGTTCACCCGAAGGGACCAGCGCACGCACGGCACCTGGGCAGATGCGTTGAATTCCGGAGCTCTCTTCACTCACCATGGGATTTCCCTGTGTAGCCACGCACTGGTCCATTCGAGTGAACACGAATGCATACGGAAATTGATCGCGGAATTCGCGGAAGGATTCCGTGCATACCGTGCCGCGGCGGCCTCCGCCGCGGTTTCCCCGTTCCGTATTCGCCGGCTTCTCCTGGAGCGCTCCCCATGGTGATGACCACCACCGGAATCCAACTGCCGCCGATCTGGTGTCCGCTGGCCGGCGCCAGACACCCGCGGGTGGAGGAGATCGAGCGCCGGGCCGTGGCCTGGATCGACGAGCAGCAGGTGTACCAGGACGAGAGCGAGCGCCGCATGGTGCTGGCCAGCAGCAGCGCGGACTTCTACGCCCGGTTCGCGCCGTACGCGGACGAGGACGGCGTGCTGATGGCCGCGATGTGGGTCTACTGGGCCTTCCTGTTCGACGACACCCGCTGCGACCACGGGCCGCTCAGCGCCGATCCGGGCCGGTTCGCACAGCTGGCCGGACGGGTGCAGCGGGCGCTGGAGGCGCCCACCGCGGACAGCCGGGGGGAACGGTTCATCCCGCCGCTCCAGGATCTCGCCCGGCGGATGCGCGCCTCGCGCTCGCCGGTGCAGGTGGCCCGTTTCGCGCACGCCCACCGGGCGTGGCTTTCCGGCGTGGTGTGGCAGATCGGCAACCGGGCCCGCGGCCACATGCCGGACCTCGACGAGTACCTGGCGATGCGGCGGCTCACCGCGGGCGGCGAACCCACCTACGGGCTGATGGAGATCGCCACCGGCACCGAGGCCCCGGACCGGGAATTCCACCGGCCGGCGGTGCGGGCGCTGTCCGAAATGGCCATGACCGTCGCCGCGCTGGACAACGACCGGCATTCGCTGCGCGCGGAACTCCTCGCCGGGCATACCGACCAGAACATCTACACGGTGCTGATGCGCCACCGGGATCTGGCCCCGGCCGACGCGGTGCAGGCGGCGGTGCGGGTGCGGGACCGCATCATGGCCCGGTTTCTGCGGCTGCTGCCGTCGGCACTGGCCGGAGCCGGCACGGACCTGCGGACGTATCTGGAGGGGCTGTGCCACGGCCTGCGCGGCAACGCCGAATGGGGGCTGCGCACCCCGCGCTACTCCACCGCGCCACCGGGCGCGGAGGAGGAGCCCCTGGAGTGGGCAACGTCCCCGGCGGACGACGATCCGGCGCCGCTGCCCGCGCCGTCCATGGCCTGGTGGTGGGACCGCGCCCTGGAGTAGCCGCGCCCCCCTGCCCGGTGCCCACGGGCAGACCGTCACGGGCAGACCGTCACACGGGCAGGGTGACGGGCAGGGGGTCACGGGCGGAGACGGGGCCGGGGACGCCAGGAGCAGGGAGGCGGGCCCACAGTCAGTCCAAGAGTCACGCCCGCAGTCGCCTGCCCGCAGCCCGGCACCATCAGGCTGCAGAGGGAATCCTCACAGTCAGTCCAGGTTCCCGGCGGCCACCCGCAGATCGGCGACCAGCCCGGCGTAGGCCGCCTCCCGGTCCTCCTCCTCGGCCCGCAGCACCGCGGAGGGGTGGATGGTGGCCACCAGTACCGGGCCGTGCTCGCCGGGGGCGGCACCGTCCGGCGGGTACGTCAGGGGCGTGCCGCGCTGCCGGGTGACGCGGAATCCGGAGCCGAGCAGCGCCTTTCCCGCGGTGGCGCCGAGCGCGACCAGCACCTCCGGGTCGAGCAGCGCGAGCTCGGCGTCCAGCCAGGGCTTGCAGGCGGCCGCCTCCCGCATGCTGGGCGGCTTGTGGATGCGCCGCTTGCCGCGGCCGGTCAGGGCGAACTTGAAGTGCTTGACGGCGTTGGTGACATAGGTCTCGGTGGGGTCGATGCCGGCCTCGTCCACGGCACGCATCAGCACCCGGCCGGCCGGGCCGACGAAGGGCAGGCCGCGGCGGTCCTCCTGGTCGCCGGGCTGCTCGCCGATCAGCACCACCCGGGCCGAGGCGTCGCCGGAGCCGAAGACGGTCCGGGTGGCCGGGCCGTACAGCGGGCAGCCACGGCACTCCGCGGCGGCGGCGCGGAGCGCCGCCAGATCCGCGTTGCCGGGCACGTACGGGCCGGCGTCGTACGCCTCGGGCCCCGCCGCACCGCCCATGTCCGGTCACCTCCGCCGTCACGCCGTCACCGGCACGCCGTCACGTGCCCGCAGGTGTTCCCGGGTACCCCGCCCCGCGCGGTTCAGCGGCTCCGCCGGCCGCCCGGCCGGCTCAGGGCGAGGGCTCGGTGCCGGCCGGGCCGACCAGGACCGGGAAGCCGTTGAGGACGGCGGTGCCGGCCAGCGGGTCCAGCAGGGTGCCGTCGAGAAGCTGGTTGACATTGGCCCCGGGCTCCTTGGCGGCGACCGTCAGCCGGGTGCCGGGACGGTCGTGCCCCCAGCCGTGCGGCAGGCTGACCACGCCGGTGCGCACCGACTCGGTGATCTCCACCGGTACCCGGAGCTCTCCGCCGTCCGCCCTGACCCGGGCGGTGTCGCCGTCGGCCAGGCCGAGCCGGGCCGCGTCCCGCGGGTGGATCTGCAGCGTGCAGCGGTTGGTGCCGCCGCGCAGCACCGGCACGTTGTGCAGCCAGCTGTTGTTGGACCGCAGGTGGCGGCGGCCGACCAGGACCAGCCCCTCCGGCCGGCGTTCCCGGCTGCGCCCCAGCCGGTCCAGATCGCGCATGACCGGCTCCGGGCAGAGCTCGATGCGGCCGCTGCGGGTGCGCAGCACCTCGGGCAGCCGGGGGGTGAGCGGCCCCAGGTCGATGCCGTGCGGGTGGTCCAGCAGGCGCTGCAGGGACAGACCGTCCGGCCGGGCGCCGAAGCCGTCGCCGTAGGGGCCGAGCCGCAGCATGGCGTCCAGCCGCCGCTCCGCGCCGTCCCGGCCGGTGAGAAGGGCGGCGAGGGCGGCCGGGTCGCGGCCGTGCACCGGGGAGTGCGGGTCGGCCGCTGCCCTGCCGAGCAGGTCGTCGGTCACCGTGGCGTCCACCGCCTCGGGGCCGGCGTCCCGGAAGCCGCCGGCGCTCAGCACCAGCCGGGCCAGGATCTCGCTCTCCGAGGGGCGGCCGTCCTCCAGGGGCACGGCCGGCCGGGTGTAGCGGACCTGGTTGCGCACGGCCAGCGCGTTGAGGGCGAAGTCGAAGTGCGGGCTGCGCGAGGGCGGCGGCGGGGGGAGCACCACATGGGCGTGGCGGCTGGTCTCGTTGAGGTAGGGGTCGACGGAGACCATGAGGTCCAGGCCGGCCAGGGCGCGGTCCAGCCGGTCGCCGTCGGGCGCGGAGAGCACCGGGTTGGCGCCGATGACGATCAGTGCCCGGATGCGGCCCTCTCCGGGCGTGTCGATCTCCTCGGCGAGCGCGGCCAGCGGGAACTCCCCCTTGACCTCGGGGTGGCCGCCGGCCCTGCTGTGCCAGCGGCCCAGGGAGAAGCCGCGGCCCGGTCCGGCCGGGCGCGGCGCCCGGCCGGTGGCGGAGAGCGGGAACATGGCCCCGCCCGGCCGGTCGAGATTGCCGGTGAGCACATTGACCACGTCGACCAGCCAGTTGGTCAGGGTGCCGAACTCCACGGTGGAGGCGCCGACCCGGGCGTAGACCGCGGCGGCGGGGGCGGCGGCCAGTTCCCGGGCCATCGCCCGGATCTCCTCCGGCGGCACGTCGCAGGCCGGGGCCACGGACTCGGGGGTGTATCCGGCCAGCGCCTCGCGCAGCGTGTCCAGGCCGGTGAGGTGGTCCGCCAGCGGTCCCGGGCGGACGAGGTCCTCGGCGAACAGCGTCCGGGCCAGGGCGGCCAGCAGCAGCGCGTCGGTGCCGGGCCGGATGGCGACATGGCGGTCGGCGAGCCGCGCGGTGCGGGTGCGGCGCGGATCGACCACGGTGAGCTGGCCGCCGCGGCGGCGCAGCGCGCGCAGCCGGCCGGGGAAGTCCGGAGCGGTGCACAGGCTGCCGTTGGAGGCCAGCGGGTTGGCGCCGATGAGCAGCAGGTGCGCGGTGCGGTCCAGGTCGGGCACGGGGATGGCCAGCGGGTCGCCGAAGAGCAGGCCGCAGGAGACATGCTTGGGCATCTGGTCGACGGTGCTGGCGGTGAACAGGTTGCGGGTGCCGAGGGTGCGCAGCAGGACGGGCGGGTAGAGCGCACCGGCCACGGTGTGCACGTTGGGGTTGCCCAGCACCACGCCGACGGAGTCGGGGCCGTGCCGCTCGGTCAGCGGGCGCAGCGCGGCCGAGACGGCGGCGAACGCCTCGTCCCAGCCGGCCGGTTCGGCGGCCGCGGCTCCGGGACGGCGCAGCAGCGGACCGGACAGCCGGTCCGGGTCGGCGTCCACCTCGCCGAAGGCGACCCCCTTGGGGCAGATGTAGCCCCGGCTGAAGACGTCGTCCCGGTCGCCCCGGGCGGCGGTCACCTCCCCCCGGTCGCCGATCGTCAGGGTCAGGCCGCAGGTGGCTTCGCAGAGCGGACAGATACGCAGGGCGGTGCGGCTCATCGGTCCTCCCGGGGCGCGGCGGTGCGCGGTGGCGTGGGCCACCACCATACCGACCGGTTGGCATGAGGAACAGCGCGTGGACGCCGGGGATTCGCCGGACGCGGGCGGCCGTGCCGCACGGAGCGGAGGATGTGATCTTCATCGCGGCCGGGGAGCGCAGGGCCGTCCGCCGTGGTGCCGTCCGCCGGCGACGGCCGCGCCGGTGTCTCCCCTGTCGGCGGAGGTCACAGGGCCGCGGGCGGCCGCGGGCGGAACGGCACGGCAGCGGGGCCGCGCCCGCGGAGAGCAATATCTGTGCCCGCGACATGAGAAAGAGGTACGGGGCACGGCGAGTATTCCTGGGCCGCCGGCCGAAGCGGAATCATCGACCGTGCAGGGCCGATCTCACCGTGCTACTGTCGATCTCAGTTGCAGGTGTGGTTGCCAGAAGGTTCATTTCCCGACGAGGTAATCATCACAGCGACACGGAATTCACATGGGGTGAGTTCCCGGCACTGCCTCCGAAGGAGAAGAAAAATGGCTACCGGTACCGTGAAGTGGTTCAACTCGGAAAAGGGCTTCGGCTTCATCGAGCAGGACGGCGGCGGCGCCGACGTCTTCGCCCACTACTCGAACATCGCCGCCCAGGGCTTCCGCGAGCTGCAGGAAGGCCAGAAGGTGTCGTTCGAGATCGCGCAGGGGCAGAAGGGCCCGACGGCCGAGAACATCGTTTCTCTCTGAACACCTGCACCGACGCACACTTCGCAGCCGGGGCCCGCACCTGTGGGGTGCGGGCCCGGCTCGCTGCATTTCAGGGCGCGCGGCGGACAGGCTCCGCCGCGCCACCGGCCGGTGACGCATTCCCCGCCGGTCCGGCCCGGCCCACATCATCTTTGGCTCGTCTCGAGATGCTCTGCACCGCTCATCTGCTGCGGGAGTTCCTTGCTACGCGCCGCATCAAGGAAGGTTCCGCATGAAGCGTGCTCGCACATCCCGCTCCCATGAGCGCTCCGGTGGTCCGCGGCGTTCCACGGGCCACGGAAACCGGCAGGCCGGACGGGCCGTACAGGGCGAGTTCGCGCCGCCGAGGACGGTCACGCCCGCGCTGCCCGCCGCCGGGTCGTTCGCCGATCTCGCCATGCCGGCGCAGCTGCTGGCCACGCTCGGCCACGAAGGCGTGACCGTACCGTTCCCGATCCAGGCGGCGACCCTGCCGAACTCCCTGGCCGGCCGTGACGTACTCGGCCGCGGCCGCACCGGCTCGGGCAAGACCCTCGCGTTCGGTCTCGCCGTACTGGCCCGCACAGCGGGGCGGCGCGCCGAGCCGCGGCAGCCCTTCGCCCTCGTCCTGGTGCCCACCCGCGAGCTCGCCCAGCAGGTCACCGACGCGCTCGCTCCGTACGCCCGCTCCGTGAGCCTGCGGCTGGCCACCGTCGTCGGCGGCATGTCCCTGGGCAGGCAGGCCGGCGCGCTGCGCGCCGGGGCCGAGGTCGTCGTCGCGACGCCCGGACGGCTCAGGGACCTCATCGCGCGGGGCGACTGCCGGCTGGACGATGTCGGCATCACCGTCCTCGACGAGGCCGACCAGATGGCCGACATGGGATTCATGCCCCAGGTCACCGCCCTGCTCGACCAGGTGCGTCCCGGCGGGCAGCGGATGCTTTTCTCGGCCACCCTCGACCGCAACGTCGACCTGCTGGTCCGCCGCTACCTGTCGGACCCGGTGGTCCACTCCGTCGACCCGTCGGCGGGGGCGGTCACCACGATGGAGCACCACGTACTCCATGTGCACGACACGGACAAGCACCGGACGGTCACCGAGATCGCGGCGCGAGACGGCCGGGTGATCATGTTCCTCGACACCAAGCACGCGGTGGACCGGCTGACCAGGCACCTGCTGAGCAACGGAGTCCGCGCCGCGGCCCTGCACGGCGGGAAGTCCCAGCCGCAGCGCACGCGGACCCTGGCCCAGTTCAAGAGCGGGCATGTGGCGGTCCTGGTGGCGACCAACGTCGCGGCGCGCGGCATCCACATCGACAACCTCGACCTGGTCGTCAACGTGGACCCGCCCAGTGACCACAAGGACTACCTGCACCGCGGCGGTCGCACGGCCCGCGCCGGCGAGTCCGGCAGCGTCGTCACCCTGGTGACCCCTGATCAGCGTCACGGGATGCGCCGGCTGATGGCTTCGGCAGGCATCACCCCCCGGATCACCCGGGTACGTTCCGGCGAGGCGGAGCTGAGCCGCATCACCGGTGCCCAGGCCCCTTCCGGCGTCCCGGTCGTGGTCACCCCGCCGGACGCGGAACGTCCCCGCGGCGCGTCTTCTCCGTCCCGGGGCCGCCGGGGCCACGCCGGCCGGGGACGTCCGGCCGGGGAAGCGGCGCACCGCACGGCACAGCGGCGGCCCGGCCGTTTCCGGTAGGAGGCGCCCATGACGCCGGCTCCTGCCCAGCACCCTGCAGGAGATCCCTCCCCGGTACCGCGCCGGTGGCGCCGCCACCCGCTCCGGACCGCGTCGGCGCTGCCGGGAGGCACCGCCTCCCGGGAGGTGTGAAGCACCGGAGAACCGCCGCCGAAGACCCGCTCAGGGCACCGGCATGACGTCGGCCTGCAGGACCCCGTCGGGGTCCTGCAGGCCGACGTCTCGTGTCAGGCCGGGCGGCGGAAACAGAAGGCCGGCGGAGCATGGGGCCGGCAGATGGTGTTGAATTTCCTTCGGGGCCCTGGTGCCGTACGGCACCAGGGCCCCTCGACGCGTTGTACAACGAGGTGACATGGCAGCAGAAAATCCACTCAGCGATCGTCTGGACGACGACGACTACCCCGCATACACCATGGGACGGGCCGCCGAAATGCTCGGCACGACCCCCGGCTTCCTCCGCGCCATCGGCGAGGCTCGGCTGATCACTCCGCTGCGCTCGGAGGGCGGACATCGCCGGTACTCCCGCTACCAACTGCGGATCGCCGCTCGTGCCCGCGAGCTCGTCGACAGGGGAACCCCGATCGAGGCCGCCTGCCGCATCGTCATCCTTGAGGACCAGCTCGAGGAGGCTCAGCGCATCAACGCCGAGTACCGGCGTGCCGCGGACGAGGCATCCGACAGTTCCCCCGGTCCACGCTGATCCCGCGGGTGCGGCCGGGGCCGGCTCCGCGCACGCACGGCCGGGGGTCCGGAGAAGTGACGACGCATACCTGCTCCGCCCCGCCGGCGGCGCGCCGCCCCCGCGGGTCCCGCGCAGGGCCGTACGGGGACCCGAGCGGGGCCGTACGGCCCTCCCCGCGCACCCGGGGCCCGCGCAGGATGGTCCCGCACGCCCCGTCCCGTACCGAAGGGACAGGCTGATGTCCGACGAGGAAGAGCGGCGCCCGTGGCAGCCGTCACCGGCAGGGAGGGCCTCGATGCCCTGGTGCAGGCCCTGACCGGGACCGGGCGAACCGTCGTCGGACCCGCGGTACGGGACGGGGCGGCCGTGCCCGGGGTCCCGCCCGTCCGGATGACGTGACCGGCCGTGCCGGCCCGTGCCGGCCGCCCGGGCATTGAGGGTGTGCCCGGGCGGCCGGTGAGCGGTGCCCGCGGGTCAGGCGGTGAAGGTGCGGATGGCGGCCTTCAGTTCGGCGAGGCCCTTCTTGGCGTCGGCGAAGAACATGCCGGTCTTGGGATCGGTGTAGAGCGGATTGTCCATGCCGGCGTAGCCGTGGCCCATGGAGCGCTTGATGACCACGATGCTCTTGGCCCGGTCGACGTCCAGGATCGGCATGCCGGAGATGGCGTTGCCGGGGCGGCGCGCGGCCGGGTTGGTGACGTCGTTGGCGCCGATCACCAGGGCGACGTCGGCCTGCGGGAATTCGGGGTTGGCGTCCTCCATTTCCTTCAGCTGGGTGTAGGGCACGTTCACCTCGGCGAGGAGGACGTTCATGTGGCCGGGCATGCGGCCGGCCACCGGGTGGATGGCGTAGGAGACGTCCACCCCCTGCTGTTCCAGCGCATCGGCGAGTTCGCCCAGCTCGTGCTGGGCCTGGGCGGCGGCCAGGCCGTAGCCGGGGACCACGACGACCCGGCCGGCGTAGGCGAGCTGGATGGCGACGTCGTCCGCGGACAGGGCGCGGACCTGCGAGGCGCCGTCCCCGGCGGTGACCGGGCCGCCGTCACCGGTGCCGAAGCCGCCGACGATGATGGCGGCGATGGAACGGTTCATGGCGTCGGCCATCAGCTTGGTGAGGATGCCGCCGGAGGCGCCGACCAGGGCGCCGGCGATGATCAGCGTGGGCTCGTCCAGGACGAAGCCGGCCATCGCCACCGCGGTGCCGGTGAAGGCGTTGAGCAGCGAGATGACCACCGGCATGTCGGCCCCGCCGATGGGCAGCACCATGGTCACGCCGAATGCCAGGGCGGCGGCGGTGAGCAGCAGCAGGGCCGCGGTGCTGCCCGGGTCGAGGACCAGCCAGACGGAGCAGGCGGCCAGGACGGCGGGCAGGGCGATGTTGACCGCGCGGGCCCCGGGGAAGACGATCGGGCGGCCGGGGACGATGCCCTGCAGCTTGCCCGCCGCGATCAGCGAGCCGGAGAAGGTGACCGCACCGATCACCACGTCCAGCGCGCCCGGCACGGTGGAACGCGCGCCCAGCAGGTCCGGGTCGGCGGCCTGGAGGACCTCGCCCAGCACGATCAGGGCCGCCGCCCCGCCGCCGACCGCGTTGAACACGCTGACCAGCTGGGGCATGGCGGTCATGGCCACGGCCCGGGCGTAGTAGAGGCCGGCGGCCGAGCCGACCAGGCCGCCGGAGATCAGCACCAGCCAGCCGGTGCCGGTGATGGCGCTCTCGTCGATCAGCAGCACCACGGTGGCCCCGATGGCGACGGTCATGGCCACGGCGGAGACGGTGTTGCCGCGCCGGGCGGTGCGCGGCGAGTTCATCAGGTGCAGACCGATGACGAAGCAGGCCGCGGCGGCCAGGAAGATGTAGCGGATGACGGTTTCCAGGGTGTCCATGGCCTCACGCCTCCGCCTTCTGGCCGGCCGCGGCCTGCTTGCCGCCTGCCCCCGGCCCTGATCCCGGCCCTGATCCCGGCCCTGATCCCGGCCCTGAGCCGGTACCGGAGCCGGAGCCCGAATCCCGGGCCTGCCCGGCACCCGGGCGGGAGCGGAACATGTGGAGCATGCGGTCGGTCACCACATATCCCCCGACCACGTTCATGGCGCCGAAGGCCACGGCCACGAAGGCGATGACGTAGCCGACGGCGTTGTGCGCCTCGGCCGCGATGATCATCGCGCCGATGACCACGATGCCGTGGATGGAGTTGGCGCCGGACATCAGCGGGGTGTGCAGGGTGGCGGGCACCTTGCTGATCACCTCGAAGCCGACCAGCACGGCCAGGACGAACACCGTGACGGCGGTGAGCAGATCGAGGTTCATGACGCGCCTCCTGAGGTCTGACCGGTGCCGCCGGTCCCGGGCTCGGATTCCAGGAGCGCGGCGACCCCCGGGCTGACGACGGAGCCGTCATGGGTGACGACGACCCCGGCCTGGATCTCGTCCTCCCGGTCGATGGTCACCGCGCCCTCCTTCACCAGCAGGTTCAGCAGGGCGGTGAGATTACGGGCATAGGCGGTGGAGGAGGCGGTGGCCATGGCGGACGGGAGGTTCCCGGCGCCGATCAGGGTCACCCCGCCCTCCAGCACGGTGGTCTTGTCCGGCCTGGACTGCTCGACGTTGCCGCCGAACTCGCTGGCGGCCATGTCGACCACCACCGATCCGGGCTTCATCCGCTCCAGTGCGGCCCCGGTGACCAGCAGCGGCGGCCGCCGCCCGGGGACCTGGGCGGTGGTGATGACGATGTCGGACCGGGCGATGTGGGCGTCCAGTGCCTCCTGCTGGGCGCGCTGCTCCTCGGGGGTCAGCTCGCGGGCGTAGCCGCCGGTCCCGGCGCCGGATTCCACGCCGGGGAGCTCCAGGAACCGGGCGCCCAGGGATTCCACCTCCCCCTTGGCGGCGGGCCGCACGTCGTAACCGGTGACCACCGCGCCCAGGCGGCGGGCCGTGGCGATGGCCTGGAGCCCGGCCACGCCGGCGCCCAGGATCAGCACGGCCGCGGGCTTGGAGGTGCCCGCGGCCGTGGTGAGCATCGGGAAGTAGCGGTCATAGGCGTCCGCGGCCAGGATCACCGCCTTGTAGCCCGCGATGTTGGCCTGCGAGGTGAGTGCGTCCATGGACTGCGCGCGGCTGAGGGTGCGGGGCAGCAGGTCCAGGCTGACCGCCGTCACCCCGCGTTCCGCCCAGTCGCGCATCAGGGCCGGCCTGCGCAGCGGTTCCAGCAGACCGGCCAGCGTCTGGCCGGAACGCGGCCCGGGCGCGCCGGTGCCGCCCTCCGGTTCCGGGGGCCGGACGCACAGCACCACGTCGGCACGCGCCCACACCTCGTCCCCGGGCACCACCTCCGCCCCGGCGGCCGCGTAGTCGGCGTCGGCGAACCAGGCACCGGCGCCCGCTCCGGCCTCGACGAGGACCTGTGCTCCCAGCGGCGCCAGCCGCGCCAGGACGTCCGGGACCATGGCCACCCGGCGCTCGCCGGGGGCGCGTTCCCGCACCACCCCTACCGTGATCTTTCCCATGCGACCTCTCGCTCTCGCGGATGTTTCGGAAATCCGGCAGCAGCCGGCCGGGCACCGCGGTGACGGCGCCTCGCGCTCCCCTCCTTCTCCGGTCGGCCCCGGGCCGCCGGGGCCGACCGGCCCCGAAGGCGTTGGGTGGCCGCCGCCCGCGGGTGCGGGAAAGGCCGGGAGTGCACGGTCAGGCCCTCGGCTGCTGCTCCCCTCTTACCCATGGGACGTCCGGCATGAGCATGCGAAACGCCGCCCGGGCGGGCCCGGGCGGCGTGACGGGTGTGACGGGCGGGGTGACGCGGGAGGCGGCGGAAACAGCACGGTCGGTACCGGCCGCCCGAACCGGCACCAACCGTGCTGGTCAGGGGAGGAACGCCTGGAGGCGTCCGCACATGCCCAGCCGTTCGGCGGCGGGCACGGTGGTCACCGTGGCGTTCCTGAGGTGACCGGTATCACCCTCGCGGAGCGCGGCCAGCTGCGCTCCGGTCGCGTCGGCCGCGGCCACCGCCCCGGCCCGCCAGCGCTCCTCGAAGGTGTCCAGCCGGGGTGCGACGATGCGGGCGGCAGCCGCGTGGAAGCCGGCCAGGGCCTCCTCCCCCGCCGCCCGCAGCTGAAGGAAGCCCTCGATGGCCAGGTCACGGCGGCGGCGGGCCCCGTCGGCGTCGGTGATGGCCGCGGCCGAGGCGTAGGCGTCGTCGTCCGCGAGGACGCCGGCCGGGAAGGTGAAGACCGCGTCGCCCGCCTCCGGCAGCCCGCTGTTCTGCATGACCACGGTGATGCGCAGCCGTCCGTCGCCGTTGACCAGGCGGTGGATGGTCCCGGGGGTGAAGGTCACCACCGAGCCGGCCTTCAGCGGGGTCTCGGCGTAGCCGCTCCAGGTGAGGGTCTGCACGCTGCCCTCGCCGCCGGTGACCACATAGGTCTCGGCGCACACCAGGTGCATGTGGGGACTGCCGCCGCAGACCCCGTCGGCGGTGGGCCAGTCGTAGACCCGCAGGTCCGAGATGCCGACCGCACCGGGAAAGGCGGTGTACGACTGCGGGCTGGTGGTCATGTCTGTCGCTCCCATGGGTGATCCGCGAGGTGGGCCTCCAGGCGGTCGCGCCCCCAGGCGCCTTCCGCGATGACGACCCGGTAGGCGAGATCAAGTGTCTCTCCCGGGCCGAGCCGGGTCTCCTCGAAGAAGGCCAGGGACGGGTTGACGGCGGCGAAGGGCTCGGCGCGGACGAACCATACGGTGCCGGGCGCGGACTCGAACAGCAGGGTGGAGGCGCGGTCCACCTCGTCGTGCTGGCCGGTGAAGGCCAGCCAGGAGGCGGTGCGGCCCATCATCTCCGGTCCGCCCTGCCCGTCGGAGGCCAGCACGGTGCCGCCGGTGAAGGAACGCGGGCCGCGCCAGAAGAAGCCGGCGTAACCGGCCATCTCCCGGCCGTTGGTGGTGGGGCTGCCGAAGACGAGTTCCTCGCCGCGCACGTTGCTCAGCGAGGTGGCGAAGCCCAGCTCCCACCAGCCCTCGCCCGGGCGGACGGTGAGCGTGCGGGTCTCGTCGATCCAGTGCTCGCCGCTCTGGGTCCACCAGGTGAGGCGTTCCACGCCGGGCTCCAGCCACTCCTCGTGGCGCATGGAGCCGTTGTTGGGCAGGTCCACATAGCCCTGCTCGGGGCTGACGTAGGTGCCGCCGCCCCAGAAGTTCTCGCCGGAGACCCAGGACGCGGTCATCTGGATGCCCTTGTGCCAGCGGTGGTCGTGCGGCCGGAAGCAGGAGACCACGTCGCCGGCGGTGGTGCGCAGCGGGTGGAAGTACGGCTTGGGCGCCTCGAAGCCCGCCGTATCGGGACGGTACACATAGCGCAGCACTTCGACGCCGCGGATCTCCACGAGCAACTCCGTTCCGGTGTCCTTCAGCGGGACATTCACAGGGACAGCCCTCCGTTCATACGGGCGTAGAAGGGGTGGTCGGGAGTCAGGTCGGTGCGGCGGACGGGCTGCCCGGTCAGGGCGGAGGCGTAGAGCGCGGTGACGAGTTCCAGGGTGCGCCGGGCCTCGTTGCCGCTGACCGGGGGCCGCTCGCCGCGCTGGTGGGCGTCGAGCAGGGCGGCGAGCTGGGCGGCGTGCGAGCTGGGCAGGTCCTCCCCGGGCCGCCAGTGCGGCGAGGCGGAGGACCAGTCGGCGTTGGAGTAGCCGTACAGGTGGCGCAGTTCGACGGTGGCGTCGGAGTAGTCGAACCGCAGGTAGCTCTCCTCGCGCGGCGAGAGCAGGCTGTTGACCACGCTGCCCATGGCACCGCTGGTGAAGCGGACCAGGGCCATGGAGACGTCCTCGGTCTCCACGTCGCGGTCCAGGCGCCCGGCCATGGCGCGGACCTCCTCCCAGTCGCCGAGGACGGAGAGCATCAGGTCCATCTGGTGGATGCCGTGGCCCATGGCCGGGCCGCCGCCCTCGGTGTCCCACCGGCCGCGCCAGGGCACTTCGAAGTACTCCGGGGGCCGGTACCAGGTGGTGTTGCACAGGGCCACCAGGGGGCGGCCCAGGGTCTGCTTGTCGGTGAGTTCCCGCAGGTGGCGGGCGCCGGAGCCGAAGCGGTGCTGGAACACGACACTGGCGTAGGGGCCCTCGCCGTCCGGGCCCTCGGCCGCGGCGATGGCGTCGTACTCGGCCAGGGACAGGCACAGCGGCTTCTCGCACCACACCCAGGCGCCGGCCCGCAGGCAGGCGACCACCTGCTCGGCGTGCAGGAAGGGCGGGGTGCAGATGTGGACGAGGTCGGGACGCTCGGCGTCCAGCATCGCGTCGAGGTCGGAGTAGGCGGCGGGGATGGAGTGCTCGGCGCAGAAGGCGGCGAGCCGGTCGGCGTCCACGTCGACGGCGGCCACCACCCGGGTGCGGGCGGCCTCGGCGGCGAGCGCGGGCAGGTGGCAGATGCCGGCGATGCCCCCGGTGCCGACGACGGCGACTCGGATCATGGGGTGCTCCGTGGGTGGTTCGGCGGCCCGGTCGGGGCCGCGGCTGGCTGATTGCTGGTGGCGGGCGGATGCGGGGGGACGGGCGGGGCCCCGGCGGCGGCCGGGGCGCCCGGTCAGGCGGGGGTGACGATGGTGGTCAGGGAGCGCGGGGCGAAGGCGAACTTGGCGGATTCACGGACCTCCCCGGCCGCCGCCAGGGAGCGCTCGTCGTCCGTCACATAGGCCTCGCCGTCCAGGCCGGGTTCGGCGAACACGGTCTGCCGGGCGGTGTTGAGGGCGACCAGCACCTGGCCGCCGTCGGCGTTGCGGAAGGCGGTGATCTTCAGGTCGGGCTCGTCGCAGGCGGCGGGCACCCGGACCGCGTAGGGGCGGATGTGGCGGCTCCAGCCGGCCAGGGCCCAGAGCCGCTTGGCCACCCGGTACTCGCCGTCGGCCATCCGGATCGGCGCCCGGGTGGGGCCCATGGAGGCGCCGAACCAGTAGACGTAGCCGCTGACCTGGCCGAGAGTGAAGGAGTCGTGGATCTGGGAGGCGACCGCGAAGCCGTCGTAGCCGCTGCCGTCGTCCCAGGCCTCGTTCCAGGTGTCGCCGTCCGGTGACCACTCGGACATCCAGGCGGGGCGGCTGGTGGGCAGCGGCCGGTCGACGGGGCCCTCGTAGGGGTGGCCGGCATGGATGTCGACCAGCCGGCGGGCCTCGGGGTCGGCCTCGATGGCCTCGGTGTAGGCGCGCTGTCCGGCCCAGCCGTAGGAGTCGGCGGCGACCAGGCGCAGCCCGGCCCGCCGGGCCTGCGGGCCGATCACCTTCACATAGGCGGCGACCTCCTCCGGGGTGAAGCGCATGGAGGCGTAGTCGATGGTGAAGTCGGGTTCGTTGGTGAAGGCGAGTTCGGTGACCGGGATGCCCTCCTGGCGCAGATAGCCCACGTAGCGCAGCAGGTAGCGGGCGTACGCCTGGTGCCACTCGGGGAGCAGCCGGCCGCCGTCCCGGTCGGTGCCGTTGTCCTTCATGTAGCCGGGGGCGCTCCAGGCGTTGGCGTAGAACCGGCGGATGCCGTATGCCTTGGCCTCCTTGGCCAGCCAGAGCTGGCCGCCGTCGTCCCCGTCCCACTCGTAGGCCGGGGGCGCGTCGGGGCCCCCGGGGTCGGCCGGCTGGATGGACTTCATCTGGTCGTTCGAGTAGTCCTCGGACGAGCCGATGCCGAGCCGGAGGATGGAGAAGCCGGCTCCGGTCCGGGGACTCATCAGCAGATTCAGCACCTCCCGCCGGGCCTGCTCCGGGAGTTCCCGCATCACCCGCGCACGCTGGAACGCCTGGCAGAAGCCGAATCCGTCGATGGTCTGGAGACTGTCGCGCCCGATGACGATCCTGCCCACGCGCACCGCCCTGAAACTTTTCGTGACCTAGTCGAGAATTTTCGCCGGTACCGTAGGCACGCCTCGGGAAGGGCGTCAACAGCCCGGACAGCCTCCCCGATTCCTTCACATCCCGTTGACAACTGCGGGGATGGCCGAAGAAGAACCCCCTGACGGTGCGGCACACCCCGCCCCGGCGGATCTCACCAGACCCGCGCAACTCGTCTGCAGCACAGGGGTTGACCCGGTTTTCACGACGCCGTAACTTACCCGCACCGAAATTATTGGCGCCCTACCGAAAATTTTCCGGAGAGCAAGCGCTTTCCCTGCCGAGGGTGCTGACGTCCCAGTAACTCCCCACAGAACAAGCAAGACCAGCGAGACCACCAGCGAGAGGGGTCCTCAGGATGGCTGCCATACCCGGGCGCACACCGGGCGGGATGTCCCGAAGAAGTCTGCTGCGCACCAGCGCCTACGCCGCGCTGGTCACCGCTTCGCTCAGCGCGTGCGACGTCTTCTCCACCGACCCGGAAAAGAAGGACAACGGCAAGGGCGCGGGCGCCAAGGGCAAGGAAGCGCCCATGCTGGCCGAGCGCGTCAAGGCCGGCGAACTGCCCCCGCTCGCGGAGCGCCTGCCCGAGAACCCGCTGGTGGTGACCCCGACCGAGCAGATCGGTGTGTACGGCGGCACCTGGCGGACCGCCATCACCGGCACCGGTGACGGCCCCTGGCTGCACCGCACCATCGGTTACGAGCCGCTGCTGCGCTGGACCCGGGACTGGACCGGCACCGAGCTCAACCTGGCCGAGTCCATCACCCCCAACGGGGACGCCAGCGAGTTCACCATCCAGCTCCGCAAGGGCACCAAGTGGTCCGACGGCACGCCGCTGACCACCGCCGACGTGGAGTTCGGCTACCAGCACGTGCTGCTCAACCGCGACCTGACCCAGGGCCACCCGGCCGCACTGGCGCTCGGCGAGGAGCCGGGCGAGCTGGAGATCATCGACGACTGGTCCTTCATCGTCCGCTTCTCCGGCCCCAACCCGCTGTTCATGACGAACATGGCCCGCCACTGGGACGGCGACCGGCTGGTCGCCTTCCCCAAGCACTACCTGGAGCAGTTCCACGGCGAGTTCGCCGAGGACGCCGGCTCCAAGGCCAAGGCCGCCGGCTACAACACCTGGCAGGAGTACTTCAACTTCCTGGGCAACGACTGGTCGGTGCTCTGGACCAACCCGGACCTGCCCAGCCTCAAGCCGTGGATCGTCGTCGACCCCATCGACCAGGGCACGGTGGGCCGCTTCGAGCGCAACCCGTACTTCTTCAAGGTCGACCCGGACGGCTCGCAGCTCCCCTACCTCGACGAGGTCCGCTACGACATCATCCCGGACCCCGAGACGATGCTGCTGCGCGCCCAGAACGGCGACTTCGACTTCCACAGCCGCCACTTCAACAGCCTGGAGAACAAGCCGGTCCTGGCCGAATCCCAGGAGAAGGGCAACTACTCGATCCTCGACTACGAGGGCACCTACAGCAGCGACATGGTCATCTCGCTCAACCTCAACCACGCGGACGAGGCGGTGCGCGAGGTGTACTCGCAGAAGGAGTTCCGGGTCGCCCTCTCGCACGCCATCGACCGCCAGGAGCTGATCAACGCGATCTGGCAGCGCCAGGGCGAGCCCCACCAGGCGGCCCCGGTCAAGGAGTCCAAGTACTACGACGAGGAATTCGCCAAGCAGTTCACCGAGCACGACCCGGAGAAGGCCAACCAGATCCTGGACGACCTCGGCTACGACCGTCGGGACGGCGACGGCTACCGTCTCCGCCCCGACGGCAAGCGGATCTCCGTCACCGTGGCGGTGGCCGAGGACGCCCTGGTCACGGTCTGGGTGCAGGCCATGGAGCAGGTCGTCCGCCACTGGGAGGCGGTCGGCATCAAGGCCACCGTCGACCCCATGCCCCGGGAGAACTTCGAGGTCAAGCTCGGCGACAACCAGTTCGACGCCAGCGTGTGGATCGGTGACGGCGGCCGCGGCGACGAGATCCTGGCCCCGCTGTGGTACTTCCCGCACTCCCTCAACGCCGGCTCCGACTACGCGCGCCACTGGTCCAACTGGTACCGCACCCGCGGCCAGGGACCGGACGCCGAGACCGAGGAGCCGCCGGAGGCGCCGAAGAAGCAGATGGAGCTGTACGACCAGCTGCTGACCGAGCCCGACGAGGCCAGGCGGGACGAGCTGTTCCGGGAGATCCTGGAGATCTCCAAGGAGCAGTTCTACTGCATCGGCACGGTGCGGGTGAACAGCACGTACGCCATCGTGTCCAACGACCTCAAGAACGTCGGCGGCCCGATGCCGGAGGCCGCGGCCTACAACACTCCGGCACCGGCCACCCCCGAGCAGTGGTACTTCGAGGGCTGACGATTGCTGGGATATCTTGCGCGGCGGCTGCTGTACGTCATCCCGACACTGCTCGCGATCTCCGTGGTGGTCTTCCTGATCATCAACCTGCCGCCCGGCGACTTCGCCACCTCCCTGGTGGCGTACCGCCGGCAGCAGGGGATCGCGGTGGGGCCGGAGGAGGTCAGACAGGTCCGGGCCGCCTACGGCCTGGACAAGCCGATCTTCGTCCAGTACTGGTACTGGATCTCGGACCTGCTGTTCCGGTTCGACCTGGGCATCTCGTTCGAGTTCAACCGGCCGGTGGCGGACATGATCGCCGAACGACTGCCCGCCACCATGCTGCTGGCGGCCGCCGCGCTCCTGTTCACCTGGGCCTTCGCCTTCCCGATCGGGGTCTACGCCGCGGTGCGGCAGTACTCCGTCGGGGACTACCTGGCGACCACCCTGGGCTTCCTCGGCCTGGCCACGCCCAACTTCCTGCTGGCGCTCATCTTCATGTACTTCGGCTACCGCTGGTTCGACTACGTGCCGGCCGGCATGTGCTCTCCCGAGTGGTGCGACGCCTCCTGGAACCTGGGCAAGCTGCTGGACGCCCTCGGCCACCTCTGGCTCCCGGTGGTGGTGCTCGGCACGGCCGGCATGGCGGGCCTGATCCGCATCCTGCGCGCCAACCTGCTCGACGAGCTGCGCAAGCCGTACGTGGTGGCGGCGCGGGCCCGCGGGGTGCCGGAGCGGCGGCTGCTGGTGAAGTATCCGCTGCGGGTGGCGATGAACCCGTTCATCTCCACGGTCGGCTGGGTGCTGCCCGGGCTGTTCGCCGGTGACATCATCGTCGGCCAGCTGCTCGGCCTGCCCACCATCGGCCCGCTGCTGCTCGGCGCCCTGCGCCAGCAGGACATGTATCTGGCGGGCTCGCTCATCATGGTGATCAGCGTGCTCACCGTGATCGGCACCCTGATCTCCGATCTGCTGCTGGCCTGGACCGACCCCCGGGTCCGGCTCGGCCATGGAGGCTCCTCATGACCGTGCAGACCACCGATCCCCTGCCCGGCGGCGGCGATCCGGCGGGTACCCCGGACGCGGACGGCGCCGCGCCCGCCGCCCCGGCCGAGGACGGCGCCAAGCGGGCGTCCGCGTCCCAGGCCCGCCTGGTCTGGTGGAGCTTCCGCCGCCACAAGCTGGCCATGGCCGGCGCCGTGGTCACCCTGTTCTTCCTGTTCGTGGTGGTCTTCGCGGAGTTCCTCGCCCCGTTCTCCACCAGCCGCCTGGACTCCGACTACACCTACGCCCCGCCGCAGATCCCCAAGTTCAGCTTCTCCGAGGGCCTGTACGTCGAGGGCTACGCCTGGGAGCAGGACGAGGACCTGCGCATCCGCTACACCCCGGACCCGGAGCAGAAGGTCCCGCTGCAGTTCTTCGCCAAGGGCGAGGAATACGAGCTGTTCGGCGTGATCCCCATGGACCGCCATCTCCTCGGCCCGTCCGACCCGGACACCATGGTTTATCTGCTCGGCTCGGACCGGGTGGGACGCGACCAGTTGTCCCGGCTCGTCCACGCCACCCGGATATCGCTTTCCGTGGGTCTGGTGGGTGTGGTGCTGGCCTTCGGACTGGGTGTGGTACTGGGCGGGATATCCGGCTATTTCGGCGGCCGGACGGACACCGTCATCCAGCGATTCATCGAATTCGTGATGGCGGTGCCGACACTTCCGCTGTGGCTGGGCATGACGGCCGCCATCCCGGTGGAAGTCGGTCCGGTGAGACGCTATTTCCTCATCAGCCTGATTCTTTCACTGCTGGCCTGGACCACTCTGGCCCGGGAGGTGCGCGGACGGTTCCTGATGCTGCGCCAGGAGGATTTCGTCACCTCCGCCTGGCTGGACGGCGCCAGCCGGAAACGTGTCATGTTCCGCCACATGCTGCCGTCCTTCACCAGCCACCTGATCGCCGCGCTCACCCTGTCCATCCCCGGGGTGATCCTGGCCGAGACCGCACTGAGCTGGCTGGGCCTGGGCATGCGTCCCCCGGTCGTCAGCCTCGGCGTGCTGATGAACGACGCCACCTCGGTCCGGGTCATCGACCAGGCGCCGTGGCTGCTGCTGCCGGGCCTGGTGGTGGTGGTCGTGGTCCTGGCGCTGAACTTTGTCGGCGACGGTCTGCGGGACGCGGCCGACCCCTATCGCACCTGAGGGAGCACCGGCATGCCGGAGACGAGCAAGAACCCCACCGCCGCCGGCCGTCCGGGGACCGCCCCGGACACCGGCGCGGAACCCGACGCCGGCGCCGGCCGCGGCGCCGGCAGCGGCGGCACGGCGGAGACCGCCCCGCCGCTGCTGGAGATCAGCGGGCTGCGCACCCACTTCACCACCCGGGAGGGGGTGGTGAAGGCCGTGGACGGTGTGGACCTCACGGTCGGCGAGGGCCGCACGGTCTGCGTGGTCGGCGAGTCCGGCTGCGGCAAGAGCGTCACCGCCCGCTCCATCCTGGGCCTGGTGGAACGCCCCGGCGAGATCACCGGNGCCCGCTCCATCCTGGGCCTGGTGGAACGCCCCGGCGAGATCACCGGCGGCTCCATCCTGTGGCGCGGCGGCGACCGCCCCGACCCGGTGGACCTGGCGAAGCTGGACCCCCGTGGCGAGGAGATGCGCCGCATCCGGGGCGGGGAGATCTCCATGGTCTTCCAGGAACCCATGGCCTCCCTCTCCCCCATGTACACCATCGGCGACCAGCTCACCGAGACCATCCGGCTGCACCTGCCGATGGGCAAGCAGGAGGCCAGGGAGCACGCCGTGGCCATGCTGCGCAAGGTCGGCATCCCCAAGCCGGAGCAGCGGTTCCACTCCTACTCCTTCCAGCTCTCCGGGGGTATGTGCCAGCGGGCGATGATCGCCATCGCGCTGGCCTGCGACCCCGGCCTGCTGATCGCGGACGAGCCGACCACCGCGCTCGACGTCACCATCCAGGCCCGCATCCTGGACCTGATCGCCGGTCTCCAGGAGTCCACCGGCATGTCGGTCATGTTCATCACCCACGACCTGGGGGTGGTGGCGGAGATCGCCGACGAGGTGGTGGTGATGTACCTGGGGACGGTGGTGGAGCGCGGCCCGGTGGACGAGATCTTCCACGACCCCAAGCACCCCTACACCCAGGCGCTGCTGGACTCGGTGCCGGCCATGGGGCAGGGCCGGGGACAGCGGCTGCGGCAGATCCGCGGGCGGGTGCCGCACCCCTCGGAGCGGGCCGCCGGCTGCCCGTTCCACCCGCGGTGCGACAGCGCCATCGCGGGCGTCTGCGACACCACCGATCCGCCCGAGACGGTCTTCGGCCCGGGCCGCACCGCCCGCTGCGTGCTCTACACCCCGGGCCAGGGCGGGCCGGGCGGTCCGGAGGACTCCGCCGGGCCCGCCGGCCGGGCCGCCCCCGCCGATGACGTCTCCGGGGACAACGACCCGGCCGAGGAGAAGGAGGTCCCGGCCAATGGCTGACCCCACCGCATCCCCCACCACCGCATCCCCCACCACCGCACCCCCCGCCGCGGCGGCCGCGCCCGGGGCCGCCGGCCTCGCCGAGGCCGGCGACACGGAAGCCCCGCTGCTGGACATCCGCGGGCTGCGCATGGACTACCCGATCAGGCACGGCATGTTCGGGCGGACGGCCGGCACCGTGCGCGCGGTCGCCGGTGTCGACCTGTCCATCCGGCCGGGCGAGACCCTGGGCCTGGTCGGCGAGTCCGGCTGCGGCAAGACCACCCTCGGCCGGTGCATCGTGCGCACCCTGCGGCCCACCGCGGGCTCCATCCGCTACCACGCGCGGGACGGCCGGGTGGTCGATCTGGCCGCCCTGGGCCAGCGCGAACTGCGCCGCTACCAGCGCGAGGTCCGGCTGGTGTTCCAGGACCCGTTCTCCTCGCTCAACCCCCGGATGACCCTGCTGGAGATCATCGGCGACCCGCTGCGCAACAACGGGCTGGCGCAGGGCAAGGAACTGGAGCGCCGGGTCGGCGAGATGCTGGAGCTGGTCGGCCTGCCGCCCGGCTACATGCGGCGCTACCCGCACGCCTTCTCCGGCGGCGAGCGGCAGCGGGTCAACATCGCCCGGGCGCTGATCATGCGGCCCCGGCTGGTGGTGGCGGACGAGCCGGTCTCGGCGCTGGACGTCTCGGTGCGGGCCTCCATCCTCAATCTGCTGCGCGACCTGCAGGAGGAGCTGGACCTCACCTACCTGTTCATCTCCCACGACCTGTCGGTGGTGGAGAACATCTGCGACCGGGTCGCCGTGATGTATCTGGGCAACATCGTGGAGCTGGCCGGCACCGAGTCGCTGTACACCTCGCCGCGCCACCCGTACACCGAGGCGCTGCTGTCCGCGGTGCCGCGCGCCGACCCCCGGCTGCGCGGCAGCGGGCGGCGCATCCGGCTCTCGGACGACCTGCCCGACCCGGCCGCGCCGCCGCCGGGCTGCGCCTTCCACACCCGCTGCCACTACGCCGAGGCCGAGACCTGCGCGGCACCCGGCGCGGGCCCCGTTCTGCTGCCTCCCCCGGACCCGTCCGGCCGGGGCGGCACCGCCGCCGGCCCGGCGGCCCCGCCCCACCTGGCGGCCTGCCACTTCGCCGGCGACCTCCGTCTCACCGGCGTCTGAGGCAGGTCACGGGCCGGGCCACCGGTGGAGCCTTCCCTCTCCCGGCGGCCCGGCCCGGTCACCCCGCCCCGTGCGCCGACCGGGTGAGCCCGGACGGTGCGGGGTTCCAGCCGCGGCCGTGCCGGGCACTCGGGCACCGAGGGGCGGCAAGCGGGGGAGCAGCGAGAAAGGGGCTCCCCTGCCCGGTGCCGCGCCGGACCCGGTCCGGCGCGGCCTGACGCTTCTCACCACGGACCCCGCCCCGGAAGGGCGTCACCACGGCAGATGCAGACCTTCCTCCCCCACCCCGACTTCGCCGCCTCCGCCCGGGCGCTGGACCGGCGCCGGCTGGGCAAGCAGCGCGTCGAAACCATCCAGGTGCTGCGCGGGCTGACCGTCCCCGGCTACGGCTGGCGTCACCACCCGGCGGTGCGCATGTGGCGGGGCTACGAAGAGGCCCTGGTCCGCTACGGTCTGGAGATGTGCCGGGTGTGGACCGCCGCGGGCCGCGCCGACACCTGCGCCGCCACCCTGGTCTCCGCCTTCGCCGCACACCGGCCGCCCGGCCCGCCGCGCGACCAGCGGTCCCTGGCCGCCGCCGGTGAACTCCCGCCCTGGCTCGGCGACCCGGAGTTCCACCGCAGCCACCAGTCGGCGCTGTGCCGCAAGGACCCGGATTTCTACCGCCCCCGCTTTCCCGGGGTCCCCGACGACCTGCCCTACCTCTGGCCGTCCTCCGACCGCGCCTGAGCCCCGCGCACCCGGGCCGCGGGTCGGGGCCGGCCGTCTCCGGGTGGGTCAGGGGCGGATTCTCAGGGGGTGTCAGGGCTGTCCCGGATGGTGCGCCGGCGCCGTGTCGCCGAGTCTGGTCGGACCCGGACGGCCCAGGCGCCGGGGCGGCGCCCACGCGTTCGAGAGAGCGGGAATCCGATGCAGGCTGTGATGTTCGACAAGTACGGCGGGCCGGAGGTTCTCGGGCTCCGCGAGGTCGACAAGCCGGTCCCCGGCGACCGGTCGGTGCTGATCAAGGTGCACGCGACGACAGTGACGGCGGCGGAGTGCCTGCTGCGCAGGGGAGAGCCGAAATGGGGCCGGGTCATCAGCGGCTTCACCCGGCCGCGGCGCCGCATGCGGACCCTGGGGACGGAGCTGTCCGGCCAGGTGGAGGCGGTGGGACGGAAAGTGCGGCGGTTCCGGCCCGGTGACGAGGTGTTCGGCTTCGCCGGTTTCCGTATCGGGGCCAATGCCCAGTACATGTGCCTGCCGGAGAACGCCTCACTGGAGCCGAAGCCGGCCAACAGGACCCACGAGGAGTCCGCGAGCGCGGTGGACGGCGCCACGACCGCGCTGTACTTCCTGCGGGACAAGGCCGGAATCCACAGCGGCCAGCGCGTTCTGATCAACGGGGCGGCCGGGAGCATCGGCACCTACGCGGTCCAGCTGGCCAAGCATTTCGGCGCGGAGGTCACGGCGGTGTGCGGCGCCGGGAACGCCGGGCTGGTCACCTCGCTGGGCGCCGACACGGTGATCGACTACGCCCGGGAGGACTTCACCCGCAACACCGGCGCCTACGACATCATCTTCGACGCGGTCGGCAAGAGCTCGTTCCGCGCGTGCCGCGGAGCCCTGTCGGACCGCGGCTGCTATCTGTCGACCATGGGTCTGCACAACTACCTCTGGATGCTGCTGACCTTCCTCACCCGCGGCAAGAGGGTCCGGACCGGCCTGTCGGTCCGGAAGAACGAGGCACTGCTGTTCCTGAAGGACCTGCTGGAGAACGACCGGCTCACCCTCGTCATCGACCGGAACTACCGGCTCGATCAGATCGTCGAGGCCCACCGGTACGTGGACCGGGGACACAAGCGCGGGAACGTGGTGGTGACCGTGGCGCACTGACGCGCCGCGCCCGGTTCGCGGATCGCGTCCGGTGCGCGAGGGACGTCTCGCTCTCCGCTGAGGCGCGCGGCACGGGTGTCACCGGAGCGGTGGACCGGTACGCCGCCATGACGTGGGCCACCCGGCAACGCGTCGTCCTCACCGGCGCGGGCGGCGCGGCCGGGCCTACCGGAATCGAATCCTCTCCGCGATGAACACCTCGCTGTCCGCTGAACGGCGTTAGGCTCGGGCAGGTGGTCACTGAGACTGATGTCCGGTTGAGTGACGGGCGGATCCTGCATGCCTACGACGCCCGTCCGGAAGGTACTGACACGGCCCTCACCGTCCTCTGGCACCACGGGACGCCCAACACCGGTGAACCTCCCGAGCCGCTGTTCCCGGCCGCGGCCCGGCACGGCATCGGGTGGATCTCCTACGACCGGCCGGGATACGGCAGTTCCACCCCGCGTGCGGGGCGGGACATCGCGTCGGCCGCCGCCGATGCCGCCGCGGTGGCCGACGCCCTGGGCGTCGGCCGGTTCGCGGTGATGGGGCATTCCGGAGGCGGGCCGCACGCCCTGGCCTGTGCCGCGCTGCTGCCGGAGCGGGTGGCGGGCGCGGTGACGGTCGCCGGGCTGGCTCCGTTCCGGGCCGGGGGGATCGACTGGTTCGCGGGCATGGGGCCGGCCGGGGCGGCCGAGCTGCGGGCCGCCGCCGAGGGGCGGGCCGCCCTGGAGAAACGCCTCACCACCAGCGAGTGGGACCCGGACCAGTTCACCCGGGCGGACCATCAGGCGCTGGACGGGGAATGGTCCTGGCTGGGCGACATCGCGGCCAAGGCCTCGGAGGAGGGCCTGGACGGCATGATCGACGACGACCTGGCCTACGTCGCCCCCTGGGGATTCGACCCGGCCGGGATCTCCTGCCCGGTGCTCGTCCTGCACGGCGCACGGGACCGCATCTCCCCCGCGGCGCACGCGGAATGGCTGGCCGGGACGATCCCGGCGGCCGAGTTGCGCCTGCGGCCCGACGACGGCCACATCTCCGTCCTGCACTCCGCGCCGGAGGCCCTGGCCTGGCTGACGGCTCCGCGCTGATCAGGGCGGGCGCGGGCGGGGGCCAGCGGACGGATCGCCTGCATCCCGGCGACGGAGACCTCCTCGTCGCCCTCGGCGTGGCCGTCCGGCAGGTCCCCGCCCGCGCCGCGCGCGCCGCGCCAGGTCGCCCGGGCCGGCCGCCGGCGGG
>NZ_WTLH01000082.1 GCF_011421595.1 Streptomyces sp. YIM 98790
CCGGCCCGGTAGGCGGCGATCGCCCCGCTGCGGCTGGCGCGCTCGATGGCCGCCGGTGAGGGCCGGTGCGCCTGCGGCTGCGGCTCCGACTGCGGCGGTTGCGGGCCGTACTCCCGGCCCGCGTTCACTCCCTGCTGGCGGGCCCACTGCTGTGCGGACTGCTGCCCGGTGGCGACGGCCGGGCGGGCGCCCGGCCGCGGATCCGGAGCGGGCTGCGGCGCGGCCGTGCCGCCCTCGAAGTCCCAGGAGTCCGGAAAGCCGTCGGCGGGCCGGCCGTCGGCGGGCCGGTCACCCGGGGGCTCGACCGCGCGCCGGGCGGGCATGCCGCTCTGCTGGCGCATCCGCGCCACCAGGTCGGCCGCCCCGCCGCCGGGGCGCCGCGGCCCGGTCTGCGGGCCGGTTTCCGTGCCCGGCTCACGCGGGCCGTAGACCACCCCCGGCTCGGGGCGGGGCTCGCCCGGCTGGGGCGGGCGGTGGACGGCGAGCTGCTGCGGCCCGTAGACCACGCCGGGCTCGGGTTGCGGCTGCGGCTCGGCCGGGCGGGGCTCCTGGGCGCCGGACGGCGGCGGCACCGGGCCGTACGGGCCGGGCACCGGGCCGGGCCCGAGTGCGGGACGGGGGCCGGTCCCGGCCTCCTGGCCGGCGGCCGGTGACGGCTGCCCCGGGCGGTGCGGTCCCGGCGGGCCCTGCGGTCCGTAGCCGGGGAGCGGCTCGGGTCCCTTGACCAGGTCCGGCCGCGGCCGGGGCTGCGATGCGGACTGCGACCGGGGCTGGGGCCCGAGCTGGGGGACGGCCGGGCGGGGCGCACCCGGCGGCAGGCCCTGGCGGGCCGGCGGCGGGGCTATCGCCCCGTCCCCTCCCGCCCCTCCCGGTCCCGCCGGGGAACCGCCGCGCTCCAGGCGCTCCAGCTCCGGAGAGCCGCCGCCCTGCGGTCCGCCGCGCGGAGCCGGGGCGTCGCCGTCCGTGGACGTCAGGGGGAACGGGTCGTAGCCGCACAGCACTTCCTCGGCCGCGCCGATCGCCAGCCCGGTGAGCATGGCCCGGCCGTCGTCGCAGACCAGCACCGTGCGGGCGGTCAGATTCCGGTGCACCCACCCGTGCGCGTGCACCACCCGCAGCGCGGACAGCAGATCGGCGGCCACCTCGGCCGCCCGGTAGGGGTTGAGCCGGTGCTCGGCGAGTATCGCGGCGAGCGGCCTGGCCGACACCAGCTCGCTGACGATCCACAGCCCGTCGCCCTGCACGAAGACGTCGTAGACCTGGTCCAGCCGGGGATGGTCGGGCAGCCGGGCGGCTGCCGCCGCGGCCTCCACGGCCCGCCGCACCACCGGGTCGTCCGGGGTCCGGGTGGCCCGCTCGCTGGCGCCCCGGTACCCCCCGGCCAGCGTCTCTGCGTCCACCACCTCGGGCAGCGGCACCTGACGGACCAGCACCTCCTGGCCGCTGGCCGTGTCGTAGGCCGCGCACTCGGCCAGTTCGAAACCGTCGGTGGGGGGCTTGGGCAGGCGGTAGCGGTCGGCGAGCAGCCGGCCCGCGTACTTGTCCACCACGCCGCCCCTCATCGCGGTGCCTCCCCAATCTCCCGTGGCCGTTGGCGACCAAACACTCACGATACGTGCCGCGGGCAGGCTCCGCCCACAGTCCGTCAACTCCTTGTTCGGTTGTGCCCGGGTCGTGATCGGCCCAGGCCGGTACTCCCCCGCCGGGGCCCCGGCCGGCTCCGTCCGGCCGGCTCCGTTTGGCCGGCTGTCAGTCGGTCAGCGGCTGGAAGGTGCCGAACGCGGTGTCCCGCAGCGTGCGGCAGTCATTCCCGTCCCACTCTTCCGCGACACACGTGATCATGATCGCGTAGCCGTGGCTGTCGTCGACGCGGAAGCCGCGGTTGAGCACCTGTACCCGCTCCCCGCTCTCGGTACGCCGGAACGCCCAGTCCGCGACGGTCGGATAGTCCCGCCACTCGATCGTCCTGATGCTCAGGTGCTCGTACTCCGTGCTGTTCTGCCGCACGGCCGGTTCCTGGAGCCGCCAGGCGGTCTCGGCATTGGCCCCCGGCCGGTCGGTGAAGTCCACCTGCACCCAGGGCGGGCCGCCGTCCGGCGGCCCGAATATGGCCCCGGAGTTCTGCCCGGCCACCCCCTGCTGCACCCAGTCCTCGGGCAGAGCGACGGCGAACCGGAACTCGCTGCTGACGGTCCGGTTGAAGCCGGACGGCGGGTCGGTGGGGAAGGTGAAGTCGCCGTCCCGGCCGGGTTCGGTGACGGGCGGTCCGCTGGTGTCCGGCTCGGGCTCGCCGCCGCCGTCGCCGCCGTCGGTGGTGCGGTCGCCCTCCTGCTCGTCGGGGCTGCCGGTCTCCTGGCCGCCGTCGGCCCCGGCGTCGCCCTCGGTGGTGCCCCCGGAGCCCCCGGAGTCGTCCGTCCCGCCCTTCTCGTCCTTCTCGTCCTTCCCGTCCTCGGTGCCCTCGCCGCCGGTGGCCGCACCGGTGGACTCCTCCGGCCCGGCCGTGCCGCCGCCCGCGAGCTGGGTGGCCGCCACCACGCCGACGGCCGCCACCAGCAGCGCGGCCAGCGCGGCGAGGAGCAGCACGCGCCGGCGCCGCTCCCGTCCGGCGGGCGGGCGCGGAGTGGAGACGGCGGCCGAGGCGCCGGTGGCCGGTTCCTCCGGCTGCGGGGCCGGGTGGGGCGGCGGGGCCGACGGGCCGGTGGGCGGCACCGCCGGCAGCGGCTGCGCGGGGGTGTTCTCCGCCTCGGGCGAGGACGGTCCGCCGGAGGGCAGCACCGGCGGGCCGAAGCCGGGCGGCGGGGTCGACGGCGCGGTCGATCCCGCCGCCGCGGCGGCGGAGCCCTGAGATCCCGGGGTGCGCCGGGCGGGCGGGGTGCCGAGCACAAAGGTGCCCGCGGCGCCGCCGCCGGGCCCGCCGCCCGCGGCGCCGCCTTCCTCGGCGGCGAGGACGGCCAGCAGGTACTCGCGGGCGCCGGGCTCGTCCAGCCGCTGGTGCGGGTCCTTGGCCAGCAGCCCCGCGATGACCCCGCCCAGCGGCCCGGCGGACTCCGGCACCTCCAGCGGGTCGTTCATCACCGCGGCCAGGGTGGCGATGGCGCCGCCCTTGTCGTAGGGCGGGCGGCCCTCCACCGCGCAGTACAGCAGGGCGCCCAGCGACCACAGGTCGGCGGGCGGGCCCAGTTCCTCGCCGCGGGCCCGCTCCGGGGAGATGTACGAGGGCGCCCCGACCAGCATGCCGGTGGAGGTGATGGAGGGATCGCCCTCCACCTTGGCGATGCCGAAGTCGGTCAGCACCACCCGGCCGTCCTCGTCGGAGATGAGCACATTGGACGGCTTGACGTCCCGGTGCAGGATGCCGGCCCGGTGCGCGGCGCGCAGCACGTCCAGCACGTCGAGCGCGATCTCGGCGGCCCGGCGCGGCGTCAGCGGGCCCTGCTCGCGGATGATGTCGGCCAGGGAGCGGCCCTCGATCAGCTCCATCACGATCCACGGCCGCGCGCCCTCGTCGACCACGTCGTAGATGGTGACCACACCCCGGCTGCGGATGGCGGCGATGGCCTTGGCCTCGCGCAGGGTGCGGGTGACGAGCCGGCGCCGCTCCAGGTCGTCGATGCCGGGCGGCAGGCGCAGCTCCTTGACCGCGACCGCGCGTCCCAGCATCTCGTCCGTGGCACGCCAGACGGTGCCCATGCCGCCGCGGCCGACGACCGGGCCGAGCCGGTAACGGCCGCTCAGCACCCGGGCCCTGGGAGCGGGGGATGCGTCGGGCCGCGGTGCGGGCGGGGCGTCCGGGCTGCCGACGGGCTTGCGCGGGAGGGGGACCACCGCGCGCGGGTCGTCCGTCCCGGGCGCGGCTTCCGGTGCCGGCGGGGACGGCCGTTCCGGCTCGGCCTCGGGCTCGGCCTCGGCCTCGGCCTCGGTGTCCGGCGCGGTGCCGGGGGATGCGGCGGCCTCGGCAGCGGCCCGGGCTTGCGCACCGGCCTCGGCGGCGGCTTCGGCGGCGATGTCACCGAGGACAACGGTGCCGAGATCGCCGCCGTGCTTCTCGTCCGGGCCCAGGATCACGGTGCCGCGGTCGTCACCGGCACCGCGGGTGTCGTCGGGGCCGAGGATGACCGTGCCGCGGTCGCCGGACGCCGCCGGCTTGGCCTCCGGGCCGAGCACGACTGTCCCGAGGTCGCCGCTGCCGGAACCGCGCGGACCCGGCACGCCGTCCCGCGGTTCCTCCTCCGGCACCGCGTCCCGGACGCCGTCGCCGGCCTCGTCGCCGGCCTCGTCGCCGGTCCCGGACACCTCGGCCCCGGACACCTCGGCCCCGGGCGCGCCGACCGGCGGCGCCTCGGCCGTGGGCAGTTCGGCCTTGCGCATGTCGATCGCGGGGGCCTCGTCCGTGACTTCGTCGGCGTCGCTGAACACCTGGGTGCGGACCACGCCGTCGTCCGCCGGTTCAGCCGTCTCCGGTACCCGGTCCTGGGGCTCCCCGCCCTCCGGCGCCTCGCCCCCCGTGGACACCGCCGCTTCCCGTGCCTCTCGGTCCCCGCTGTACTCGCCCATGTGCCATGTCCCCTCCGGCTTTCCGCACATTGTCGCCTATCCCTGCGACAGCGCCACCGTAGGGGCGTTCGATCCGGGTGCCAGTTGTCACGGACAGGTCACGGCACCGTCACAGCGGCACGGTGTCCGGTGCGCCCAGCCGGGCCGCGTCCGCGGTGCGGTCGTCCGGCTGGAGCTGGGACTCGCGTTCCGCCTCCACCCGCTTCTCGTAGTGCTGCACCTCGCGTTCGATCTGCTTGTCGCCCCAGCCCAGCACCCGGGCCATCAGACCGGCGCACTCGCGGGCGCTGCGTGTGCCCCGGTCGAAGGTCTCGATGGAGATCCGGGTGCGCCGGGTCAGCACGTCCTCCAGGTGCCGGGCCCCCTCGTGCGTGCAGGCGTAGACGATTTCGGCGCGCAGATAGTCGTCGGCCGCGGGCAGCGGCTCGCCCAGCCGCGGTTCCGCCGCGATGAGTTCCAGCAGTTCCTCGGTCAAGGAACCATAACGGTTCAGCAGATGCTCCACCCGCGCGGTGTGCAGGCCGGTCCGGGCGGCGATCCGGGCACGCGCGTTCCACAGCGCGGGGTACCCCTCGGCGCCGGCCAGCCGCACCTCCTCGGTGCAGCAGTCGGCGACCCGGATGTCCAGCCCGTGCACGGCCGCGTCCACCGCGTCCTTGGCCATGACCCGGTAGGTGGTGTACTTGCCGCCGGCCACCACCACCAGCCCGGGCACCGGGTGGGCCACGATGTGCTCCCGGGAGAGCTTGCTGGTGGCGTCCGATTCCCCGGCCAGCAGCGGGCGCAGCCCGGCATAGACCCCTTCGACGTCGTCCCGGGTCAGCGGGGTGGCCAGCACCGAGTTGACGTGCCGCAGCAGATAGTCGATGTCGGCGCTGGACGCGGCCGGGTGGGCCTTGTCCAGGTCCCAGGCGGTGTCCGTGGTGCCGATGATCCAGTGCCGGCCCCAGGGAATGACGAACAGCACGCTGGTCTCGGTGCGCAGGATGAGTCCGCTGGAGGAGTGGATGCGGTCCCTGGGCACCACCAGGTGGATGCCCTTGGAGGCGCGGACATGGAACTGCCCGCGCTCGGCGATCAGCGCCTGGGTGTCGTCCGTCCACACCCCGGTGGCGTTGACGACCTGCTTGGCGCGGATCCGGTAGGTACGGAACCCGGCCTCGGGATCGCGCTCCTCCAGGTCCTGGACGGTCACGCCGACCACCCGCTCGCCCTCGCGCAGAAAACCGGTGACCCGGGCCCGGTTGACGCAGTCCGCCCCGTATCCGGCGGCGGTGCGCACCAGGGTGGCCACATAGCGGGCGTCGTCCACCTGGGCGTCGTAGTACTGGAGGGCGCCGACCAGGGCGTCCCTGCGCAGTGCGGGCGCCGTCCGCAGCGCCTGACGCCGGGTCAGGTGACGGTGGACCGGCAGGCCCCGGCCGTGTCCGCCGGAGACGGACATGGCGTCGTACAGCGCCACTCCCGAGCCGGCATAGGCCCGTTCCCAGCCGCGGTGCCGCAGCGGATAGAGAAAGGGAACCGGCTTGACCAGGTGCGGCGCGATCCGGGAGAGCAGCAGCCCGCGCTCCTTCAGAGCCTCCCGGACCAGGCCGAAGTCCAGCATCTCCAGGTAGCGCAGCCCGCCGTGGATCAGTTTGCTGGAACGGCTGGAGGTGCCGGAGGCCCAGTCCCGCATCTCGACCAGGCCGGTGCTCAGGCCGCGGGTGGCGGCGTCCAGCACGGTGCCGGCGCCGACCACTCCGCCGCCGATGACCAGGACGTCGAGTTCCCGGCCGGGGGCGGTCAGGCGGGCCAGCGCTTCCGTCCGCTCCGCGGGTCCCAGTGCCGCTGTTCTCACCACAGTGCCTCCTCCGCTCGCCCCTGCCGCTCGTCGCGCTGTCGTCCGGACTTCCGCCCACCACACCTTGTGCCCGGTCACCCGGCCGCCTCACCGCCCCGGGCCGGCCGGCCCGGCCCTGCGGACGGCGCTGCGCGACGGCCCGCCACGCGATCACATAAGCGGCAATCCACCATATCTTTCATATATCCCCTTAAGCTGACACTCGCGGACGCGTTGTCAATGCGCCGCTGTGGCACTCGAACCGGGGAAGGAGCTGCCGCACATGCCCGCAGATGTCGCCGTTCTCGGCCTGGGGCACCTGGGTCTGCCGGCCGCGCAGGCCACCACCGCCGCCGGTATGCCGACCGTCGGCTTCACCCGGGACGCACGGGCCGCCGCCGCGCTGGCGGCCGGCCGGCCGCCGGCCGAGTCCCCGCTCACCGCCGCCGAGATCCGCCGCATGCTCACCGCAGGCTTCACCGTGACCACCGACCCGGCCGTGCTCAGCCGGGTCCGTACCGCCCTGATCTGCGAGCCCGCCCCGGCCGGGCCGGACCGGATGCTGGATCTGACCGCCATCGGCGAGGCGGCCCGCGTCCTGGCCCCCCGGCTGCGGCCGCACACCCTGGTGGTGCTGGAGTCACCGGTGTATCCGGGCACCACCGAGGAGCTGGTCAGACCGCTGCTGGAGCAGGGCTCCGGGCTGCGGGCCGGCCGCGACTTCCGGCTGGCCTGCTCCGCGGGCGGCCGGAGCGACGGCCCCGCCCAGCACGGGCAGCACGCCCAGCACCCGGGCCAGGCGGGCCAGCCCGCGCCGTCCTCGCCGCCGCCCGGCGGGCCGCGGGTGATCGGCGGCCTGACCCCCGCCTGCACCGAGGCCGCCGCCGCCTTCTACGGCCGCCGCGCCGAGAAGCTGGTGCGGGCGCGCGGCCTGAAGGAGGCCGAGACCGCCCGGGTGCTGGAGACCAATCTGCGCCATGTGCAGCTCGCCCTGGTCAACGAGATGGCCGTGCTCTGCCACGAGCTCGGCGTCGACCTGTGGGACGTGCTGCGCTGCACCGAGCCCGCGCTCAGCGGCACGGCGGCCGGCGGCGGCCCGGGGCCCGGCACGGGGTCCGGGGCGGGCGGCGGCCCCGGCATGGTCCGCCCCGGGCCGGGCCCCGGCGGCCACGCCGGTCCGATCGACGCCGGCCTGCTGCCCGGCGTGCGGCGTCACGGTCCCGGCCGCCCGCTGCGCATGGTGGAGCTGGCACAGCAGGTCAACGCCGGCATGCCCCGCTACGTCACCCAGCGCGCCGCCGCGCTGCTCAACGAGCACGGCAAGTCGGTGCGCGGCGCCCGGGTGCTGCTGCTGGGCGTCACCTGCCAGCCGGACGCCGCCGGGCAGGAGGGGGCGCCCGCCCGGGAGATCGCGGCCCGGCTGCGGGATCTGGGCGCGCAGCTCAGCTACCACGATCCGCTGGTGCCGCGGTGGCGGGTGGCCGGCCGGCCGGTGGCCCGTGCCGACGAGCTGTGCGAGTCCCTGTACGAGGCGGCGGCCTCCTCGGACCTCACCCTGCTGCTGCAGAACCACAGCACCTACGACCTGCAGGGGCTGGCCGCCAAGGCACAGCTGCTGTTCGACACCCGCGGCGCCACCCCGGCCGGGGCGGCCCACCGGCTGTAGCGCCGGAGCGCCGGTCCGGGCACCGCACGCCCGGGGCGGCTGCCGGATTCCTCGCGCGGGGATTGCTGACGCCGGAAGCCGGATGACGACGGCCGGTGACGGCAACCGGTGACGGCTACCCGTGCTCCTCCGCCCGATGCTCCTCCCGATGCTCCTCCCGGGCGGTCCCGGAGCCGGGATCACCGGCGGCCGGGTCCGCACCGGGCTGCCACCGGCTCCACTCCCCCGTCTTCTCCTCCAGCAGCCAGCAGGCGTCCCGCTGCCCGGTGGCCGCCGTCCCGCACCAGTCCCGGCTGTAGGCGGAGAGCGAGTACACCCGGGTGTCACACGGCTCTGCCGCGTCGAGCCCTTCTTCCGGTCCCCGTTCCGGGCCCGTCCAGCGCAGCCGTACACACCGCACGAGGTCCTCGGTCTCCGCCGCGTGGCGGGCCTCCGCCCGGTCCGGCCCGGCCTGCGGGTCCGGCGGCAGGCGGGGCGGCGGCTCGCCCGGAAGCAGGCCGACCATCAGCAGGGCCTCGGTCGTCCCCGCGCCGGAGCGGTAGCCGAACAGCAGGGCGTCGTGGCCGGCGGCGACCGCTGCCATGGGGGCCGGGCCGGTCCCCGCGGGCAGCGCCGCCCCGGCCAGTTCCGCGTGCAGCTCGTCCGCCCGGTACCCGGCCAGCGCCCACTGGTCCGCCTCCTTGGACCAGCAGCCGGACCCCGGCTCCGGATCGGACGGGCACCGGAGGGCGTCGCGTGTGCCGTACGGGCCCGGCCCGGTTCCCGAACAGTCCTCCCACTCCTGCGGCTGGTCGGCCGCGGGCACACCGGGCACACCGGTCACCACGCCGCAGACCCGAACAAAACCATGCCCCTTGAAGAAGTTGACATCGCTGTACGCTGCCTCGAAATGCACCAGGGCCGTCACCTCGCCCTCCTGCCAGCGCAGCGCCATGAGCCTCCCGTCCCGCTCATGGGCGAGCTCCCGGACCGCCCAGCCGTCGGCCGGCGGAGGACCGTCCTGGCCGGCCAGCAGTTCGCGGTAGTCCCCGGCGAAGGCGGTCATCTCCTCCCGGGCACGCTCCCACGCCCGCTGTTCCGACTCGTCGGCGTGGCTCCCCGCGCCGTGGAGCGCCAGCAGCAGCAGGCCGATCCCGGCACCGGCCACGAACAGCAGCGCCAGCGCGGTGTAGGCACATCCGGCCAGACAGCCCCCGGCGGCCCGCACCGGCCGGGGCGCGTCCTCCAGATACGCCAGGGCCGGACCGGGCTCGGTCTCGTCCTCCCTGCCGGTCCTGATCCCGGAGAAGCCGGCCGGCTCCGTCAGACTCCCGTACCCGTCCCGTCCCGGCTCCGCCTCCGGGCCGCCCGTGTCCTCCGCGTGCGTGCCGGCGTCCGCGTGCTCCCGCCCGCGCTCGTCCCCGTCGCGTGCCACGTGCTTCTCCGTTTCAGGTGTCGCGGCCACCGACGCTAGGGCCCGGCCGCGGCGGCCCACAGCCCCGGAGGGCTCCCGTGACCCATCTGTACATCCCGTGCAACCCCTCGGTGACCCCCGAGCGGGCTACGTCCGGCCCCGGCCCGTGGCGTGTCGTCCGCCGTTCAGGCCACGTTCGCCGAAAAACGACACCCTGGAATTCATGAGCACGACAGAGGTACACACGGATCTCAGCCGGAGGGGTTTCGTCCAGGCCGGCGCGGTGGCAGGCGCCGGAGTGGCGCTGGCGGGCAGCACCGCCGTGCTGGGCAGCGCACCGGGCGCTCTCGCCACTCCCGCCGCCGGGCACCGGGAGGGGCGGCACCCCGGCTACGGGCCGCTGCTTCCCGATCCCGACGGCATCCTGTCCCTTCCCGCGGGCTTCTCGTACCGCGTCCTCACCCGTGCCGGCCGCACCCGGCTGGCCGGCGGGGAGGCCACACCCGACCGCCACGACGGCACCGGCGTGTTCGCCGGACCGCGCGGCGCCGACCTGCTGGTCGTCAACCACGAACTGAAGGGCGCCCGTTCGCGCTGGGCCCACCCGGTGCCGCTGTCGCCCGGTCTGGTCTACGACCCGGCGGCCTCCGGCGGCTGCACCGTGGTCGAGGTGGCGGACGGCGGCGCCCACGTCACCGAATGGGTCGGGATCGCCGGCACCTCCACCAACTGCGCGGGCGGCACCACGCCCTGGGGCACCTGGCTGACCTGCGAGGAGAACTCCGACCGGGCCGGCGAGAACGGCATGACCAGGGACCACGGCTACGTCTTCGAGGTGGACCCGTTCGACCACGAGGCCAACCTCGACCCCCGCCCGCTCAAGGCGCTCGGCCGGTTCGACCACGAGGCGGTCGTGGTGGACCCCACGCACGGGCACCTGTACCTCACCGAGGACGCCACCGGGCCCAACGGCCTGCTCTGCCGCTGGACCCCGCCGCCCGGCTTCCGGCACGGCCGGGGCCGGCTGCGCACCCTGCCCGACGACGCGGGCCGGCTCCAGGCCTTCCGCTGCTTCGACTCCCGCGGCCGCTTCGTGGACGACCTCTCCCGGGCCGTGCGGATCGGCACGGTCTACGGCGTCGACTGGGCGGACGTGCCGGACCGGGACGCCCGGCGGACACCGGTCCGGAAGCAGTTCGCCGACGGCCGGATCACCCGCGCCCGCAAGCTGGAGGGCATGTGGTGGGCCGACGGCGGCGCCTACTTCGTCGCCTCCTACGCCCGGGGGGACGACAGCCCCGGCGTCCCGCACGACGGACAGGTCTGGTTCTACGAGCCCAGGCGGCGCACCCTCACGCTCCGGCTCCGGTTCGGCGTCGCCCCCGAACCCTTCGCCGCCGGCAGGCCGGACGGGCCGGACAACATCACCGTCTCGCCGTACGGCGGTCTGATCATCGCCGAGGACGGCCGCGGCCACCAGCACCTGTTCGGTGCCACCGAGGACGGCCGCACCTATCCGCTGGCCCGCAACGAGGTGAACATCGGCACCGCGGCCGAGCCGGAGTTCTCCGAGTTCGCCGGGGTGGTGTTCTCCCCGGACGGCGGCACGCTCTACGCCTCCATCCAGGACCCGGGCATCCTGCTGGCCATCACCGGCCCCTGGCGGCGCCAGCGCTAGCCCGCCGGTCCCGGGCCCGCCCACGGGGGACGGCGCGGGCGGCTAAGAGGCTCCCCTCCGCCGCCCGCGCCCGAGGGCCCGGCACCTCCCCACGGATCTCGAACACCGGTACCAGCGGGCGTGCCGAGTGACCTCGGGCACGGCTCACTCGTTGGCATTGCCATGCGTCGGACGATCTGGGGAGGCACAGCTTGACCGCGCCCGGCAGCAGCACACTGGCCGAACGTCCCGCCCGCCAGGAGGCGGAACCCGCCGACGTCCGGGTCCATGCCTGGCGGGGCTACCACTGCGAATCACGGATCGTCCGGGCACCGGAACCCCGGCTCGCACCGGTGCTGCTGATCGGCGGCGCCCTGCAGCGCAAGGAGGAGTGGGGGCGGCTGGAACGCCACCTGCTGGCGCACGCGGACGTCATCAGCGTCGACCTGCCCGGCTGGGGCGCCGGCGACCCGCTGCCGGAGGAGCACGGCTCCGGCTTCCTGGCCGACGCGCTCGCCCACATGCTGGCCGAACGCGGCCTGGACCGGGTCAACGTGCTCGGCGGCTCCTACGGCACCGCCGTCGCCTACCGGCTCGCCCAGAGCCATCCGGCACGCGTGGCACGCATGCTGCTGCTCTCCACCATGGAGGTCATCACCGGGGAGGCGCGGCACGCCATGCGGCGGATCCTGTCCCTGGTGGACGAGGACGCGGACCGGGACACGCTGGCCGAGGCCTGCGTGTCCCTGCTGATGGGCGGCGGCCCGGACCGGCCCGGGGCAGAGGCGGTCCAGTCCGGCACGGCGGTCCGCCGCATGCTGCTGCACCGCTTCCGCACCGCCACCCGCCACGAGCTGCGCATGCACGCGGCCAACACCCGGCGGCTGCTGCACCACCGGATGATCGACCCCGCCCCCGGGCGGCCGGGCCAGCCGGTGCTGGTCGCCATCGGCGAGCACGACACCTTCACCCCGCCCCGGCTCGGCCGGAAGCTGGCCGCGACCTGCCCGGAAGGCTGGTTCGTGGAAATCGCCCGGGCGGACCACATGGTGCACCTGGAACGCACCGCGGAGGTGGTGGACCTGGCCGCCCGCTTCTTCGCCGGCCGCCCGGTCACCGGCCTGCCCTACCTGCGCCGCGCCGAACGAATCGCCCCCTGACCCGCCGACGGGCAGACGTCCGCCCGTCGCAGCCACGGCTTCGCACCCCGGCAGCACGCCGGAGCCGCGGGACGCACAGCGACACACCACACAGCACCGCGCACGACACGGCCGGCACCGCAGCACAACGCAGCGACCAGCCGCGCACAGCAACGCAGCGCCAAACGACACAGCCCCGCACAGCGACCAGCCACGCACAGCAACGCAGCGCCAAACGACACAGCCCCACGCAGCGCCAAGCCACGCACAGCAACACAGCGGCAAACGACGCAACCCCGCACAGCGCCAAGCGACGCAGCCCCACGCAGCGGCCAGCGGCGCAGCCCCGCGCAGCGGCCAGCGGCGCAGCCCCGCGCAGCGGCTAGCGGGAGATGGTGACCTCGACGCGCTGGAATTCCTTCAGGTCGGTGTAGCCCGTGGTGGCCATGGCCCGGCGCAGCGCGCCGAAGAGGTTCATCGAGCCGTCCGGGGTGGACGACGGGCCGGTGAGCACCTGCTCGGTGGTGCCGACCGTGCCCAGGTGCACCTTCTTGCCGCGCACCACGTCCGCGTGCACCGCCTCCATGCCCCAGTGGTGGCCCTGCCCCGGGGAGTCGGTGGCCCGGGCCAGCGGCGACCCCATCATCACCGCGTCCGCGCCGCAGGCGATCGCCTTGGGAAGGTCTCCCGACCAGCCCACCCCGCCGTCCGCGATCACATGCACGTAGCGCCCGCCGGATTCGTCCATGTAGTCCCGCCGGGCGGCGGCCACGTCGGCCACCGCCGTGGCCATCGGCACCTGGATGCCCAGCACATTGCGGGTGGTGTGCGCGGCGCCGCCGCCGAAGCCGACCAGCACCCCGGCCGCGCCGGTGCGCATCAGATGCAGCGCCGCGGTGTAGGTGGCGCAGCCGCCCACGATCACCGGCACGTCCAGCTCGTAGATGAACTGCTTGAGGTTGAGCGGCTCGGCCCGCCCGGAGACGTGCTCGGCGGAGACGGTGGTGCCGCGGATCACGAAGATGTCCACCCCGGCGTCCACCACGGCCTTGGAGAACTGCGCGGTGCGCTGCGGGGAGAGCGCGGCGGCGGTGATCACCCCGGAGTCCCGCATCTCCTTGATCCGCAGCCCGATCAGCTCCTCCTTGACCGGCTCGGCGTAGATCTCCTGCAGGCGCCGGTTGGCGGTGGCCTCGCCCAGCTCACGGATCTCGGCGAGCAGCGGCTCCGGGTCCTCGTAGCGGGTCCACAGGCCCTCCAGGTTGAGCACTCCCAGCCCGCCCAGCCGGCCGATCCGGATCGCGGTGGCCGGGGAGACCACCGAGTCCATGGGTGCGGCCAGGAACGGCAGCTCGAAGCGGTAGGCGTCGATCTGCCAGGCGATCGAGACCTCTTCCGGGTCCCGGGTGCGGCGGCTCGGCACCACGGCGATGTCGTCGAGGGCGTATGCCCGGCGCCCGCGCTTGCCGCGCCCGATCTCGATCTCAGTCACGTGCTGAACCTTTCGTGATGCGATGCGGACCCCGGTGTCCGGACGGCAGGGCGCCGGCCGCTGGTCCGCCCTCCAGTATGTCGGGGCGCGCGGACATGCCGCCGCCCGCGGTGCCGGCCGGGTGGGGCCGGTGCCGCGGGCGGGAGCGCGCTCAGCGGTTGCCCGCGTAGTTCGGGGCCTCGGTGGTCATCTGGATGTCGTGCGGGTGGCTCTCCTTGAGCCCGGCCGCGGTGATCCGGACGAAGCGGCCGTTCTGCTGCACATCGGTGACGGTCCGGGCGCCCAGGTAGTACATGGACTGGTGGAGACCGCCGACGAGCTGGTGCACCACGGAGGCGAGCGGGCCGCGGTAGGGCACCTGGCCCTCCACGCCCTCGGGCACCAGCTTGTCCTCGTCGGTGATGCCGTCCTGGAAGTACCGGTCCTTGGAGTAGGAGCGGCGGTCGCCGCGGGAGCGCATGGCGCCCAGCGAGCCCATGCCCCGGTAGGCCTTGAACTGCTTGCCGTTGACGAACATCAGCTCGCCCGGCGATTCCTCGCAGCCGGCCAGCAGGGAGCCCAGCATCACCGTGTCGGCGCCGGCCACCAGCGCCTTGGCGATGTCGCCGCTGTACTGGAGCCCGCCGTCGCCGATCACCGGGATACCGGCCGGGCGGGCCGCCAGCGAGGCCTCGTGGATGGCGGTGACCTGCGGCACGCCGACTCCGGCGACCACCCGGGTGGTGCAGATGGAGCCCGGGCCGACGCCGACCTTGATGGCGTCCACGCCGGCGTCCACCAGTGCCTGGGCGCCGTCCCGGGTGGCCACGTTTCCGGCCACCACGTCCACCGACGGGTGGTTGGACTTGATCTTGGAGGCCATGTCCGGGACCAGCTTGGAGTGGCCGTGCGCGGTGTCCACCACGATGAAGTCCACGCCGGCCTCGATGAGCGCCTGGGCCCGCTCGTAGGCGTCCCCGGCCACGCCGACCGCGGCGCCCACGATCAGCCGGCCCTCGGCGTCCTTGGCGGCCCGCGGGTACTGCTCGGCCTTGACGAAGTCCTTGACCGTGATCAGGCCCTTGAGCATGCCGTCCTCGTCGGTCAGCGGCAGCTTCTCCACCTTGTGGCGGCGCAGCAGGGCCATGGCGTCGTCCCGGGAGATCCCCACCCGGCCGGTGACCAGCGGCATCGGCGTCATGACCTCGCGCACCTGGCGGCGCCGGTCGAGCTCGAAGGCCATGTCGCGGTTGGTGACGATGCCCAGCAGCTTGCCGGAGGCATCGGTGACCGGCACGCCGCTGATGCGGAACCGGCCGCAGAGCGCGTCGGCCTCGGCCAGGGTGGCGTCGGGCCGGATGGTGATCGGGTTGGCGACCATGCCGGACTCGGAGCGCTTGACCTGGTCCACCTGGGACGCCTGGTCCTCGATGGAGAGGTTGCGGTGCAGTACGCCCACGCCGCCCTGCCGGGCCATGGCGATGGCCATCCGGGCCTCGGTGACCTTGTCCATGGCGGCCGAGACGAGCGGGATGCTGACCCGCACGTTGCGGGTCACCCGGGACGAGGTGCTGATGTCCTCCGGCGCCATGTCGGCCGCGCCCGGCAGCAGCAGCACATCGTCGTACGTCAGCCCGAGCTTCCCGAATTTCTCCGGTACTCCATCGACGTGTGCGGCTACGTGATCGCTCATGACACCCTTCCTGCCCTCTTGCCCGGCCGACGGCTCCATGCTAGTGCCTGCGGCGCGACCGCTTTCCCGGTGCCAACAAACCACTCCGCCGGCCCCATTCCCCCACCCGTCCCCCCCCTTTCCGCGCGGGAGCGCAGGAGCGGAGGCCGCGGGCCGTCGCCCCCGCGGGAAGGGGCAGGCCCCGCGCGCACGCGGGCAGCGCGCGTCAGCGGTCGGCGAGAGCGCGGAGTCTGGTGAGGGCGCGGTGCTGGGCGACCCGGACCGCGCCCGGGGACATGCCGAGCTGCGCACCGGTCTCCTCGGCGGTCAGCCCGACCGCCACCCGCAGCAGCACCAGGCGCCGCAGATGGTCGGGAAGGTTGTCCAGCAGTTCCTTGGCCCAGGCGGCGTCACTGCTCAGCAGGGCCTGTTCCTCCGGGCCCAGGGAGTCGTCCGCCCGCTCGGGCATCTCGTCGGAGGGCACCGCGGTGGAGCCGGGGTGACGCAGCGCGGCCCGCTGCAGATCGGCGATCTTGTGCTGTGCGATGCCCATCACGAAGGCGTCGAACGACCGGCCGGTGTCCCGGTAACGCGGCAGCGCGCACAGCACCGCCAGGCAGACCTCCTGGGCCAGGTCGTCGACGAAGTGGCGGGCCTCGCCGGGCAGCCGGCGCAGCCGGGTCCGGCAGTACCGCAGGGCCAGCGGATGGACATGGGCGAGCAGATCGTGGGTGGCCTGCGAGTCCCCCCCGACGGCCCGATGCACGAGCGTGCCGATGGCGGCGGCGTCGTGCTCTCGGTCATCGCGCATCCGTCTATGGTGCACTGCCCCGGATCGGTCCGGACCGGAGCGGTAGGAGTTGTGCACCGACTCGTTACCCGTCCCGGTCTCGCTCTGCCGCACAGGTACACCGGGCGCATTCGAGCTCATCTCCGGGCCCTCCCCTCGCACGCGGTCGCTCGCTCCCCGAGGAACGTCATGCTTCAAGCATGCGGCACCCGCGAAAATATCGGATCGGGCCCTTCGCCGGCACATCGCTTCGCGGTACGAAGTCTCGGCGCCGGCCGGGCCGTTGGGCGCGGCCGGCCGCCGGGTGCGCGGTCAGCGGACCAGTCCCCAGCGGAACCCCAGTGCCACCGCGTGCGCCCGGTCGGAGGCGCCGAGCTTCTTGAACAGCCGGCGGGCGTGGGTCTTGACGGTGTCCTCGGAGAGGAACAGCTCGCGCCCGATCTCGGCGTTCGAGCGGCCGTGGCTCATGCCCTCCAGCACCTGGATCTCCCGCGCGGTCAGGGTCGGCGCGGCGCCCATGTCGGAGGAGCGGACCCGGCGCGGGGCCAGCCGCCAGGTGGGGTCGGCCAGGGCCTGGGTCACGGTGGCGCGCAGCTCGGCCCGGGAGGCGTCCTTGTGGAGATAGCCGCGGGCCCCGGCGGCCACGGCGAGCGCCACGCCGTCCAGATCCTCGGCCACGGTGAGCATGATGATGCGGGCGCCGGGGTCGGCGGAGAGCAGCCGCCGGACCGTCTCGACCCCGCCGAGGCCGGGCATCCGGACGTCCATCAGGACCAGGTCGGACCGGTCGGCGCCCCAGCGGCGGAGCACTTCCTCGCCGTTGGCCGCCGTCGTCACTCGCTCCACTCCCGGCACGGTGGCCACCGCGCGGCGGAGCGCTTCCCGCGCGAGGGGGGAATCGTCGCAGACGAGGACGGAAGTCATGGCCGTCCTCCGCAGGGGGTGCGCATCACCTTGAGCCTCCAGGCAGTCATGGTCGTCACGGATTGGGGGAGGCGGACCCGGGGGCGTCCGCCGGACGGCGGGACGCCGTCACCCGCCTCGGTCCTCTCAACGACGGTCACCCGAAAGAGTTACGGCGGCCATTCCCCGGCGGGCGGGAGCGGCGGCGAACGGCCGGTTTCCCGTCCCGGCAGTCGCCTCTCACCACCCTACGTGACGGACCGGTGACACAACAGAGGGGGTTGGCGCAACACGCCGAACATTCGTTTTTGCACCCTTTGGTCCTTCTTGCCTTATGCGGCACATCTAGGGCTATATTCGGCTGGTAGTCATATTTACATCCGCTTTGAACGGCAGATGTGCCGCTGGCAACGCCCTGACAGCAGCACGAGACAGCAGCACAGGACGTACGCAAGGGGACACTGATGGCAGACTTCTCCCGCCTTCCGGGCCCGAACGCCGACTTCTGGGACTGGCAGCTCCTGGCCGCCTGCCGAGGGGTCGACAGCTCTCTCTTCTTCCACCCGGAGGGAGAGCGCGGCGCGGCCCGCACAGCGCGCGAGTCCTCCGCGAAAGAGGTGTGCATGCGCTGCCCCGTACGGGCCGAGTGCGCAGCCCATGCCCTGACCGTCCGCGAGCCGTACGGCGTGTGGGGCGGCCTGACCGAGGACGAACGCGAGGAGTTGCTCGGCCGCGCCCGGCGCGGCATGGCAAGGGCCGCCGGCAGCGCCTGACGGCCGGCACCCGCACGAGCCCACAGGACCGATGGATTCCCGAGAACCGCAGACAGCGACCGGAACGGCAGAACCGGCAGAACCGGCAGAACCCGCACGAACCACAGGAACGGCAGGAACCGCAGGAACCGCACACGCAGCACCGGACAGGAAGCCCCCGCGCCGGCGCGGGGGCTTCCTGTACAGCAGCGGCCGCGGCTGACTACCGTCCTCCCATGACCACAGCACTGATCACCGGCGCCACGGCCGGCCTCGGGGCCGCCTTCGCCCGCCGCCTGGCACGCGACGGACACGACCTGGTGCTGGTGGCGCGCGACCGCGAGCGGCTGGAGCGCCAGGCGGTGGAACTGCACGACCGCCACGGAGTGACCGCCTCGGTGCTCGCCGCGGATCTGACCACGGACGAGGGCATCGCCGCGGTGGAGGCGCGGCTGGCCGACACGGCCGGCCCGGTCGGGCTGCTGGTGAACAACGCCGGCTTCGGACTCAAGGGCTCGTATCTGCAGGTGCCCCTGGCGGAGGAACTGCGGATGCTCAAGCTGCACTGCGAGGCGGTGCTGCGGCTGACCTCGGCGGCGGTGCCGGGCATGCGGCGGCGCGGCCAGGGCGCGGTGATCAACGTCGCCTCGGTGGCGGCCTTCGCGCCGCGCGGCACCTATGGCGCCTCCAAGGCGTGGGTGGTGCAGTTCACCCAGGGCGCGGCCGCCGATCTGCGCGGCGAGGGGGTGCGGCTGATGGCGCTCTGCCCCGGTTTCGTGCGCACCGAGTTCCACCGGCGGGCCGGCATGAGCATCGGGAACATCCCGGGCTGGATGTGGCTGGACGCCGACAAGGTGGTCGCCGCCGCGCTGCGCGACCTGTCCCGCGGCAGAACGGTCTCGGTGCCGGACGCGCGCTACAAGGCGCTGCTGGGCGCCACCCGGCTGGTCCCGCGCAACGCCCTGGGCGGCCTGACCTCCCGGGCCGGGCGGAACTACGGCCCCGGCCGGAACCAGGAGAAAGAGGGCTGATCACCACGGAGGCCGTCATACGTGGCGAACAGGACATCGTTCCCGTACGGGCCTAGCCTGAAACTGTTCGGCACGGCTCAATGCGCCCGGCGGGAGGCGTCATGACATTCGTCCAGGTCATCGACTGCAAGACCAGCAGAGTCGACGATGTGAACCGGCTGATGGACAAGTGGGTGCAGCTCACCGAGGGCAGGCGCACCGCCACCCACTCGATCGTCGGCACGGACCGTTCGGACTCCACCCATCTGGTGGAGATCGTGGAGTTCCCCTCGTACGAGGAGGCGATGAAGAACTCCAACCTGCCCGAGACCGATCAGGTCTTCCAGGAACTGGTGAAGCTCTGCGACGAGATGCCGTCCTTCACCGACCTCGACGTGGTGCGCGAGGAACAGCTCAACAAGGCCGTGGTCCAGCGCTTCTTCGACGAGGTGATGAGCACGGACGACGTCTCCGCGTTCGACACCCTGTGCACCGAGGACTACACCGAGCACGACCCGGCGAACCCCAGGGCCACGGTGAATCTGGCCGAGGCCAAGGAGGCATACCAGGAACTGGCCGACGCCTTCGACACCGAACAGCTGTCGGTGGAGAGCCTGGTCGCCGAGGGGAACCTGGTGAGCGGGCGGTTCACCGTGCGGGGCCGCCACACCGGTGAGTTCCAGGGCATCGCGCCGTCCGGCAACTCCTTCGAGGTGACGGGCCAGGTCACGTTCCGCTGCGAGGGCGGGAAGATCGCCGAGTCCTGGTTCAACTGGGATCTGCTGGGCCTGCTGGAGCAGCTCGGCGCCCGGCGCGCCTAGCGCCCGCCCGGCCCCCACCCCAGGCCCCGGCCGCGGCTGCGGCCCCGGCCGCGGCCCCGGAGCGGCGACGACGCCGGCCCGGTGCCCGCCGTGCGGCGGGCACCGGGCCGGCGTGCGTTCTCCGGTTCCGGTGCGGTTCCGGACCCGTCAGTGGGCGTGGCCGTGGCCGTGGGAGTGGCCGGCGGCCTCCGGCTCCTCCTCCTTCTTCTCCACCACCAGGGTCTCGGTGGTGAGCAGCAGGGAGGCGATGGAGGCGGCGTTCTCCAGGGCGGAGCGGGTGACCTTCACCGGGTCGATGACGCCGGCCTTGATCAGGTCGCCGTAGTCGCCGGTGGCGGCGTTGTAGCCCTGGCCCTTGTCCAGCTCGGCCACCTTGGAGGTGATCACGTAGCCCTGCTGGCCGGCGTTCTCCGCGATCCAGCGCAGCGGCTCGACGACCGCCTTGCGGACCACGGCCACGCCGGTGGCCTCGTCACCGGACTTGCCCAGGCTCTCGGCCAGCACCTTGGCGGAGTGCACCAGGGAGGCGCCGCCGCCGGGCACGATGCCCTCCTCCACCGCCGCGCGGGTGGCGGAGATGGCGTCCTCCAGGCGGTGCTTCTTCTCCTTCAGCTCCACCTCGGTGGCGGCGCCGACCCGGATGACGCACACGCCGCCGGCCAGCTTGGCCAGCCGCTCCTGGAGCTTCTCGCGGTCCCAGTCGGAGTCGGTGGTCTCGATCTCGGCGCGGATCTGGGCCACCCGGGCCTGCACGTCGGCGCCGGCACCGGCACCGTCCACGATGGTGGTGTCGTCCTTGGTGACGGTGACCCGGCGGGCCGAGCCCAGCACGTCCAGGCCGACCTGGTCGAGCTTGAGGCCGACCTCCTCGGAGACCACCTGGCCGCCGGTGAGCACCGCCATGTCCTGGAGCATGGCCTTGCGGCGGTCGCCGAAGCCCGGGGCCTTGACCGCGACCGCGTTGAAGGTGCCGCGGATCTTGTTGACCACCAGGGTGGACAGGGCCTCGCCGTCCACGTCCTCGGCGATGATCAGCAGCGGCCGCGAGGAGCCGGCCTGCATGATCTTCTCCAGCAGCGGCAGCAGGTCCGCGATGGCGGAGATCTTGCCCTGGCTGAGCAGGATGTAGGGGTCGTCCAGGACCGCTTCCATCCGCTCCTGGTCGGTGACGAAGTAGGGCGAGAGGTAGCCCTTGTCGAAGGCCATGCCCTCGGTGAAGTCCAGCTCCAGGCCGAAGGTCTGGGACTCCTCGACGGTGATCACGCCGTCCTTGCCGACCTTGTCCATCGCCTCCGCGATCAGCTCGCCGACCTGCGGGTCCTGGGCGGACAGGGCGGCGACCGCGGCGATGTCCTCCTTGGAGTCGATCGGCCGGGCGCTCGCCAGCAGGTCCTCGGAGACGGCGGCGACCGCGGCGTCGATGCCGCGCTTGAGCGCGGCCGGGGAGGCACCGGCGGCGACGTTGCGCAGGCCCTCGCTGACCAGGGCCTGGGCCAGCACGGTGGCGGTGGTGGTGCCGTCACCGGCCACGTCGTTGGTCTTGGTGGCGACCTCCTTGACGAGCTGGGCGCCGAGGTTCTCGTAGGGGTCCTCGGTCTCCACCTCGCGGGCGATGGTCACGCCGTCGTTGGTGATGGTGGGGGCACCGAACTTCTTGTCGATGACCACGTTGCGCCCCTTGGGGCCGATGGTCACCTTCACCGCGTCGGCGAGCTTGTTGACGCCGCGCTCCAGGGCGCGGCGGGCGTCCTCGTCGAACTTCAGGGTTTTCGCCATGGGAGTGGTTGCCTGTCCCTCGTCGTACGGGTCGTACGGATGTCGTCTCGCGTACGGATGTCTGCGGTTGCCTCGGGGCGCCCGGGGCCGCCCGGCCGCCCGCAACGCGTCCGCGCCCCGCCCCGGCCGTGTCAGCCGAGCCGGGGCGCGGACCTCAGGGGCGCCTTACTTCTCGACGATCGCGAGCACGTCGCGCGCCGAGAGGACGAGGTACTCCTCGCCGTTGTACTTCACCTCGGTGCCGCCGTACTTGCTGTACAGCACGATGTCGCCGACCTTGACGTCGAGCGGAATCCGCTGGCCCTCCTCGAAGCGGCCCGGGCCCACGGCCAGGACCGTGCCCTCCTGGGGCTTCTCCTTGGCGGTGTCCGGGATGACCAGGCCCGAGGCCGTGGTCTGCTCCGCGTCGAGCGGCTGCACCACGATGCGGTCCTCGAGCGGCTTGATGGCAACCTTGGAGCTGGTGGCGGTCGTCACGATCCGACCTCCCCCTTCGGAGATCTCGCGGGGTAACTGGATGTCTGGATGGCACGACCTGGTGGACCCGTCGTCGCGGGTGCCGAGTCCGCCCGTCGCGCGATGCTGGCACTCGCCTTCGGAGAGTGCCAGCGTCGAGATTATGACGCCATTAGCACTCCGTCAACTAGAGTGCCAGGCGCTGCCCCGGCACCCCTTGTGACCTGGGCGGATTCCGGGCGCCCGCGCGGCGCGGCGGAGCCGCCTAGAGGTAGTCCTCCAGCCGGGCGATGGCGAATCCCTGTTCGGCCACGGTGCTGAGCACCAGGCGGATCATGTCGGGCATGCTGCCCTCCCAGACGTCCTCGCCGCGGAAGTGGGTGAGGATGATGTCCCCGGGGTGGAACTTCCGGTCGGCCCGCCCCCACTCCATGCGGTCGGCGAAGGCCTCCTCGGCCCAGAGCGGGACGGCCTCCACGCCGCAGGCGGCGGCGGCCCGCAGGGTGTCCTCGTCGTAGGCGCCGTAGGGCGGCCGGAACAGGCGGGGCCGCTCGCCGATCTCCCGCTCCAGGTTGTCCTGCTGGTCGCAGATCTCCTTGCGCTGCTCGGCGTAGGAGAGCTTGGGCAGTTCCTTGTGGCTGACGGTGTGGTTGTGGATGCGGTTGCCGTCCTTGCGCATGGCACGGAAGTAGCCGTAGTCGTCCCGGACCACGTAGTCGGTGAGGAAGCTGCTGTACGGGATGTCGAGTTCGCGCATCATGCGCAGCAGGTCGGGGTCCTTCTCGGCGCCGTCGTCGATGGTGAGGAACACGACCTTGTCCTCGGTGGGGACCCGGGTGATCACCGGGGGGAGGCCCTTGCCCGTGATGTGCCCCGGCTCGGTCTTGAGTTCGGCCTTCTCCTCGGGGGGCGCGGGCGGGCGCGGCGGGAGCTTGCGCACGCCCCAGCGCTTGGCGGCGGCCACGCGCAGCTGCTCGGCCTGTTCCAGGCGGTCGGCGTAGCCGCGCAGGGCCTCGGCCGCGGAGCGGGCGGGGACCGGGAGCGGGAGGGCCGGGGCCGCGTCGGCGCGCCGCGGCGGGGCCGCCGCACCCTCGACCTCGTCGGCCCCGCCGGCGCCCTCCGACTTCTCCGTCTCCTGCGGCCCGTTCGCCCCGCTCGCCTCCCCGCCGAGCCGCCGCCACTTCCCGCCGTCCGACACCGGGGCGACCACGGCCTCGGGTGCCACCGCCGCGGCGCAGACCACGGCCAGCATGGCGGCGCCGCTCAGCCCGGCCGCCGTGCGGAACCGACGCCGCGCCCGGGTGGGTCGGATGTGGCGGATTTGTCGGATGATCCTCATATGTGGATGGTGCACCCGGGTACCGGACCACCCGCGGTGCCGTTCCGGCGCCCCGGGGACAATGACCCGTGTGGCCCCACCCCGCTCCCCCTCCCCCTCTCCCTCCCCCGACGGCCCCGGTACCGCCGGCGAGACCGAGGCGCTGGCCGCGTTCCAGGCCCTGCTGACCGCGTCCGGCCGGAGCCTGCTGGAACAGCTCCGCGGCCATGACCCGGCCGAGGAACTCGCCCTGCTCACCCGGCTGCGCCGGGACCACCCGGCGGCCCTGGTCTCGGCCGCGCTCACCCAGACCCGGCTGCGGCAGCGGGCGGCGGCCAAGTTCGGGGCCGACGCGGAACGGATGTTCTTCACCCCGGACGGCCTGGAGCAGGCCACCCGCACCGCGGTGGCCGGCTGGCGGGCCGCCCGCTTCGCCCGGCTGGGCGTGCGCCGCATCGCCGATCTGGGCTGCGGCATCGGCGGCGACGCGCTGGCCATGGCCCGCGCCGGGCTGGCCGTGGTGGCCGTGGACCGCTCACCGCTCACCTGCGCGGTGGCCCGCGCCAATGCCGAGGCCCTCGGCCTGGCCGGACGCGTCGAGGTGGTGTGCGCCGACGTCACCGGGACGGCCGGAGGACGGACAGCGGGCTGCGACGCGGTTTTCCTCGACCCGGCGCGGCGCACCGGCGGCGGCACGGGCGCCGGTGGGGGCGGCGGCACGGGCGCCGGTGGGGGCGGCGGCCGCGGCGGCCGGGCCGCCCGGGTCTTCGATCCCGAGGCATACGCGCCGCCGCTGTCCTGGGCGGTGACGGCCGCCCGCCGGGTCCCGCACGCCGCGGTGANCGCGGCGGCCGGGCCGCCCGGGTCTTCGATCCCGAGGCATACGCGCCGCCGCTGTCCTGGGCGGTGACGGCCGCCCGCCGGGTCCCGCACGCCGCGGTGAAGGTGGCCCCCGGCATCCCGCACGAGGCCGTCCCCGGGGACGCCGAGGCGGAGTGGGTCTCGGACGGCGGGGACGTCAAGGAGGCCGTGCTGTGGTTCGGCACCGGTGACGCAGGCCGCCACCGTGCCACGCTGCTGCCCGGCGGCCACACCCGCACCGGCGGCACCCTGCCGGGGCCCGGGCCCCGCACCGGCCCGCCCGGCCGCTACCTCTACGAGCCGGACGGCGCCGTGATCCGGGCCCGGCTCATCCCCGAGCTGGCCGCCGAGCTGGACGCCCGGCCGCTCGACCCCGGCATCGCCTATCTCAGCGCCGACACCCTGCGGCCCACCCCCTACGCCGCCGCCTACGAGATCACCGACGCCCTGCCCTTCGGCCTCAAGCGCCTCAAGGCCCTCCTGCGCGAGCGCGCCGTCGGCACCCTCACCATCAAGAAGCGCGGCTTCGCCATGACCCCCGAGGAACTGCGCGGCAGGCTCCGGCTCAGCGGCCCGCAGAGCGCGACCCTGCTGCTGACCCGGATCTCCGGCAGGCCCACCATGCTGCTCGGCAGGCCCGTCCCCCCGGCCGGGTGAGCCCGCCGGACGGCGGTCAGCCGACGGCGCGGAAGCGCCAGCGGTGGACCGGGCGGTGGATCAGGGCCGGGTCCGGCTCGGGCAGCTCCGGCAGCTCGGCACCGAAGTCCGCGTCCCACCAGGTGATCACCAGCACCCGGTCCTGCGGCGCGGTGAAGTGCTCCCGGCGCAGCGGTTCCCGGCCGTCCCCGGCCAGCGGCTGGGCGCGCGCCCAGGCCAGCAGGTCGGCCCCGCGCCCCTCGGCGGCGCGGGCCTCCCACATGAGCGCCACCGTCACGCCGCGCCGCCTCCGCCCGTGGTGTCCGTGCCGGTGCCCGGGGAGAGGCTGCGGCGGCTCGTCTCGTGCAGCTCCTCATGGGTGGACGGCTGCGGCTGCCCCTCCGGGCCCGGCAGGTGCGTCTCGGTGACGGGCAGCGAGGAGTCGGCCGGCAGATCCCAGCCGGAGGCCGGACGCCCCCGGGCCACCATCTCCGCGCCCAGCGCCGCCACCATGGCCCCGTTGTCCGTGCACAGCTTCATCCGCGGCACCCGCAGCCTGATCCCGGCCGCGGCGCAGCGCTCCTCGGCCATCGCCCGCAGCCGCGAGTTGGCCGCCACCCCGCCGCCGATCATCAGATGGTCGACGCCCTCGTCCCGGCAGGCCCGGATCGCCTTGCGGGTGAGCACATCGGTCACCGCCTCCTGGAAGGACGCGGCCACGTCCGCCACCGGGACCTGTGTGCCCTCCCGGCGGCGCGCCTCGATCCAGCGCGCCACCGCGGTCTTGAGCCCGGAGAACGAGAAGTCGTAGACGGGATCGCGCGGACCGGTCAGGCCGCGCGGGAAGGCGATGGCCTCCGGGTCCCCCTCGCGCGCGTAGCGGTCGATCACCGGGCCGCCCGGGAAGCCCAGGTTCAGCACCCGGGCGATCTTGTCGAAGGCCTCGCCGGCCGCGTCGTCGATGGTCGCGCCCAGCGGGCGGATGTCACGCGTGATGTCGGCGGAGAGCAGCAGCGAGGAGTGCCCGCCGGAGACCAGCAGGGCCATGGTCGGCTCGGGCAGCGGGCCGTGCTCCAACTGGTCCACGCAGATGTGCGAGGCGAGGTGGTTGACCCCGTAGACCGGTTTGCCCAGGGCGTAGGCGTACGCCTTGGCGGCGGACACCCCGACCAGCAGGGCGCCGGCCAGGCCCGGGCCGGCGGTGACCGCGATGCCGTCCAGGTCGCGGGGCTTGACCCCGGCCTCGGCCAGGGCCCGGTTGATGGTCGGGACCATCGCCTCCAGATGGGCGCGGCTCGCGATCTCCGGGACCACGCCGCCGTAGCGGGCGTGGTCGTCCACGCTGGAGGCCACCGCGTCGGCCAGCAGGGTGTGGCCGCGGACGATGCCGACACCGGTCTCGTCGCAGGAAGTCTCGATGCCGAGCACGAGGGGTTCGTCAGCCATGGTTCATGCGCTTCTCAGGTTTCGGGAACGGGCGGGAGGGGCGGAACGGGCGGCAGGGGCAGGGTGTGGTCACGGCGCATGACCAGCGCGTCGTGGTTGCCGGGCTGGTAGTAGCCGCGGCGGACGCCGAGCGGCTCGAAGCCGAACCGGCGGTAGAGCCGCTGGGCCGGGTCGTTGTCGGTGCGCACCTCCAGGAAGACCTGGCGGCAGCCGAACCCGGTGGCCTCGGTCAGCAGTCCGGTGAGCAGCCGGGCGCCCAGTCCCGCGCCCTGGTGCTCCGGGGCGACGGCGAGGGTCTGCACATCGGCGCTGTCGCCGGGCACGACGGCCAGCCCGGCGTATCCGGCCAGGATGCCCTCCCCCTCCGCCTGCGGGCCACCGGCCCGCGGACCGGCCCGCCGCGCACCGGGGCCCGCGGTGTCCGGCACGGGAACGGCGACCACGTAGTGGCGGGTGCGGCCGGGGCCGCGGGCAAGGGCCAGCTCGGACCAGAACATGGCCTCGGACCAGGCGTCCTCCGGGAACAGCAGCCGCTCCAGCCGCACCACCGCCGCCAGGTCCCACCACCGCATCTCCCGCACCGCCACCCGCCCCTCGGCGGGCGCGGCGGCGGGCCCCTCGGCGGGCGCGGCGGCGGGCC
>NZ_WTLH01000083.1 GCF_011421595.1 Streptomyces sp. YIM 98790
GCCCGGGCCGTCCCGTCCCGGCCCGGGGCGCGGGCCCGTCGCCGTCACGCCCCGTCCACCGTGGGGTGGCCGGGGCGCGACGGACCGGGCCCTGGCAGGGGCGCGGCCGGGGCCGGGATTCAGAGGTGCGGCACGGCCGGCCGGCCACGGCGGGCCGTGCGCAGCCGCCGCCACGCCCGCACCGCCACCGAGACCGCCACCGAGACCGCCAGCACCGTGCCCGTCACCAGCAGCCAGTTGCGCGGATAGTCCAGCGGCAGCGCCGTGGGATTGCGGACCGTGCCCGGCCGCAGCAGTGCGGGCGCCGCCACCAGCGTCACGCTGCCCGCCACCACCAGCCCCGCCCGCAGCACGGCCCAGCCCGGCCCGGTGCCCAGCAGCCCGTGGAGAACCATCCCGGCCCCGAGCACCAGCGGCACCAGCAGCAGGTCGTGGATCAGCACCAGGCTGCCCAGCCAGACCGCCACCTCCTGCGGGTCGCCGGGCCGGGTCGCCACCGCCAGCAGCCGCAGACCCGCACCCATCAGCACCAGCCCGGCCGCGCCCAGCAGCCAGCGCAGTGCCCGGGCCGCCGTCCAGCCGGCCCTGCCCGTCCGGCCCGCCTTCCTGTCCGCCATCACAGCACCTCTATCCGGTGCACCCACTTGGTCTGCCGGACACCGGGGCGGTTGGGCGCGATGATCCGCGCCGGGAAGCCGTGGTCCAGGGACAGCGTCGCGCCGTTCAGCCGCAGCGCCAGCAGCGTCAGGGGGTCCCTGATGTACGTCGGACCCATCTCCATCACCCGCCAGGCGCCGCGCTCCTGGAGCGAGACCACCCGCACCGAGCCGCCGTCCGCGATGCCCGCCCGTTCCAGCAGAACCCGCAGCCGGACCCCGCTCCAGCGGGCCGACACGCTCCAGCCCTCCACGCAGGCGATGGGCAGCTCGGCCTCGTGCTGAGGCAGCGCGCCCAGCTCCGCCAGGGACAGTGCGAAGCTCCCCCGGGTGCCGCTGACCTGCAGCCGCCAGTCCGCCAGCGCCGCCCGGTCGATCCCGGCCTGGGCGGCGGTGCGGTTGACCGGAACGCCCTGGCCGCCGTGGTCCGGGTGGCGCGGGGCGAGCAGCGTGGCCGGGGCCAGCGGGGTGACGGACTGGCCCACCGTCACCACGGTCACCACGCCCACCGCCGCGCCCACGCCCAGCAGGAACGCCCGCCGGTCCCGCTCCTCCGCATCCTCCCCGTGCTCCGCCCGCTCCGTGTCCGCCTCCGCTTCCGGTGCGGCCGGCCGGGGACGGCGCCAGTTGGCGACGATCACCGGCGCCTTCACCGTCACATGCAGCAGCAGCGCGCCCACCAGCACCCATCCCAGGGCCCAGTGCACATCCCGGAAACCGAACGGCCAGCCGTACCACTGGACCACGTTCATCAGGCCCATCAGCACTTCCAACAGCGCCACCGACACCAGCACCGCGATCGACATCCGCTCCAGGGCGTGCCGTACCGAGTGCACCGGCGGCCACACCCACAGCCTCGGATACACCGTCCACAACTTGGCCAGCAGCAGCGGCACCAGCGCCATGCCGGCCGCCACGTGCAGGCCCTGCGTCACCCGGTAGCCCCACACCGGCCGGGTCGGCAGATGCGGCACCAGCCAGCCCGGCGGGGTCTGGAGGAGATGGCTGACCAGCCCGGTCAGGAAGCACACCACCACGCCGAGCCCGAGCCACCGCCCGACCATGGTGGCGGTGCGCGGATGGTGCAGCCGGTTCCGGAACCGGAACAGCAGCCGTTCCCCGGAGACCCCCGTGCCCGCCGGACCCCTCACCCTCACCACCCCGTGAAGAAGAGATGGTCGACCGTGATCGCGACCGCCGCCTGCGCCGCCAGCCACCACCGCACCGATCGCCGCGGCAGCAGCGCCGCCGCCAGCAGCATCCAGACCGTGAACGGCAGCCAGATGCGTTCCGTCTCGGCCTTGCTCATCCCCGAGAGGTCGGCCAGCAGCGCCGCCGCCACGGCCGCCGCGACCAGCACCAGCACCACCCCGCGCGGCTTCCGCCACGTCCCCGGAACCCGCCACACCGGCCGGCCCGGCCGCTCCCGGACCAGTGCCGCGCCCGCCCGGCGCAGCGCCGCCGCCCCGGCCAGGCCGAGCGTCAGCGTCTGCACGGCCACATTCGCCCAGATGAAGTAGGCGTACGGCCGCTCCCGGGCCGCCCCCTGGTAGTAGCGCTCGTAGAGGGTGAAGTAGCCGTCGAACCACCAGAAGCCGCCGGCCGTGAACAGTGCCGCCACCGCCAGCATGCCCGCCAGCACCCAGGGCAGCGGACGCCAGTTCCCGGCCAGCAGCAGCACCGCCAGCGCCGGCACCGCCATCAGCACCATCCCGTAGGAGAGATAGAGCAGCCAGCCGAACAGCAGCCCGGAGCCGAGCGCCGCCGCCCACGGCACCCGCACCCGCCCGGTCGCGGCCAGGGCCAGCAGCGCCAGCGCCCAGGCCGCCACGGCCGCGAAGTAGGCGTCCGCCGACACCCCCAGCCACACCGCCGCCGGGGCCAGCACCAGGAACGGCGCGGCGCGGCGGGCCCACAGCTCCCGCTCCGGCTCCCGGCCGCGGCCCAGCGCACGCACCGTCACCAGCACGGCCGGCACCAGGGAGGCGCCGGTGAGCAGGACGAACCAGGCCGCCCAGGTGGCGCCGCCCAGGCCGATCCGGTCCAGGCCGGCAAAGGTGAGCAGGGCGCCGGGCGGATGCCCGGCCACATGGACCGTCCAGTTGTTCTCCGAGCCCAGCAGAATCCGGTCGGTGAAGGTGGACAGGAAGACCCCGAGGCCGGTCACCTCGTCCACATCGGTCAGGTATTCGCTGCGTTTGGCCAGCCGGCTGGTGACGCCCGTCCGCCAGCCGTTGACCAGGGCCAGCGCGATGATCCAGGCCAGCGAGGCCGCCCAGCCCGCCAGCAGCAGCCGCCGCCAGGGCAGCCGGGCGGCCAGTGCCGGGCCGTGGACCGCGACCACCACGGCGACCAGCGGCGCGGCCACCGTGCCGGGGCCGAGGTGGGGCTCGTAGTGGGCCAGCAGCGGCGGCCAGCGCATGTGCAGCTTCTCGTCGCCGTTGATGGCGTGCCCGACGACGGCGGCCACGGCGAACAGCAGCCCGGCCGCGGCCACCGCCGCGGCATCACCCGCACTCCACGCACGGCTGCCCGCGGTTCTCCGCCGCCCCTGGGTGTCCTGCCCGGTCTGCTGCCGGCTGATCGGTGTCGTCTGCGCGGTCACGTCTCTCACGCTACGGCCGCTCGGTGCACGGGGCCCTGATCACCGGGCGGGCGTCACCACATTGTCAGATCCTCATGCCGATCCTGCCCGGCGTGTCCTGCTCCGGCCCGGTTCGTTGGCTCAGGGTATGAGCGAGAAGAACCGTGCGGGCAAGCGCGCCGCCCGTGAGCGTCTGGCGGCCGAGCGGGCCCGGGAACAGGCCGCGGAGAAGCGGGTACGGCTGGTCAAGGTGCTGGGATCGGCGGTGGCCGTGATCGCCGTGGTCGGGCTGGCCGGCTATTTCGCCGCGGGCAACGGCAACAGCGACGCGGCCAACGGCGAGGCGGCCGAGCCCGTCGTCCAGGGACCGGCCGACGCCCCCGCGGTGCTCACCGTCTACGAGGACTTCCGCTGCCCGGCCTGCGGCCAGTTCGAGACCCGCTTCAGCGACACCGTCCACGCACTGCAGGACGAGGGCAAGCTGCGCGCCGAGTACTACCTGGTCACCATCATCGACGACGCCCTCGGCGGCGACGGCTCGCTCAACGCGGCCAACGCCGCGCTGTGCGCGGAGGACGAGGACAGGTTCACCGCGTACCACGACCTGCTCTTCGCCAACCAGCCGCCGGAGCAGGACGACGCGTTCGCCGACAAGGACCGCCTGATCGAACTCGCCGGGCAGGTCGACGGCCTGGCCACGGAGGCCTTCCAGGAGTGCGTCCGCAACGGCACGCACAACGACGCGGTCGCGGCCATGAACGCCCACTTCGAGGACTCCGGCTACAACGCCACGCCCACCCTGCTGCTCAACGGCGAGAACATCTACGGCGACCGCAGCGAGCCCCTCACCACCGACAGCCTCCGCCGGCGCGTCAACGACATCGCCGCCGCCTCCTGACGCCCCTCATCCCTCCCCACCTCTCAACGCCCCGAACCCACCCTTCGGGGCGTTCCCCCTGCCGCCCCGCATCCCCGTGTGCACGGAACGTCAGACATCGCCACTGACCAGAACTGGCCGATGCTGACAAAATCATTGCAACTGTCAAGCAAGGCGGGTAGCTTCGCGGCGCATTTATTGTGGACCTGGGGAGGTCCGGTGCTCGTCCGGCGCCCGCTCGTCCTTGTTCTGACCCTTCTGCTGGCGGTCCTGACCAGTACCGAAACCGCTGCGGCCGCGGCCGTGCAGTGGCAGCGGGACCACGCGGCGGCAACCGACCCCGGCCGGCGTCCCGCACAGTCCTGGGGCACCGCCGACGGCCGGGACCACCGCGCGACGGCCGCCGAGACCGCCGCCGACGCCGGGCAGGGCCGCGCGCCCGGCACCGCGCCCGGGCAGCTCGCCATGGAGCCCGGCACCTCCGGCCCACGGGATCTCGGGGACACCCAGCCTTCCCTGGAGACCGAACCCGCCGAGATCCTCGACGCCCCGGAGCCCGAGGAGTTCCCGGACGGTTTCGACGAGCAGACCAGCGTCGAGGTGCCGGACCGGCGCGACGAACGCTCCCGCACCTACCGCAACCAGGACGGGACCTTCACCACCCGCTACTACAACGAGCCGGTGCACTTCCGCGGCGCCGAGGGCGACTGGCGGGAAACGACACCACCCTCCGCCGCCGGACACCGGCCGGCCTCGGCACCCAGTCGGTGGATGGCTGGTCCACCACCTCCACCGAACTCGGCATCACCTTCGGCCCGCACGCCGCCGCCGACCCCCTGGTGACCCTCCGCCTCGACGCCGGCCACGCCGTGGGCTACTCGCTCGACGGAGCCGCCCCGTCGGCCGGCACCACGCAGGGGGCGCTCATCCGCTACCCCGGCGCCCGGGAATCCGCCGACCTCGAACTCCTCGCCGGCAGCGACACCGCCAAGGAGACCCTGGTCCTGCACGGACCGGACGCACCCACCGAGTGGCGCTTCCCGCTCCGCCTGGAGGGCCTCACCGCCACGCTCGACGACGGAGGAGGGATCTCCTTCTCCGATGCCGCCGGCGAACTCCGTGCCTCGATGCCACCCGGCTGGATGGAGGACGCCAATCTCGGCGAACACTCCGGTGAGGGCGCGATCTCCGACGGAGTCGAGTACGCCCTCACCACCGACAACGGCCGCCCCGTCCTCGTCGTCACCCTCGACGCCGGGTGGCTTGCCGACCCCGAGCGGGTCTTCCCCGTCCGGGTCGACCCCACCGTGACCGGCATCACCGCCTCCTCGGCGACCTATGTCCAGAAGCCGTACAACACGAACTTCAACAGCGACACCGTGCTCAAGGCGGGCACCTACGACGGCGGCACCCACGCCGCGGCGGCCTTCCTCCGCTTCTCCGGCGTCAACACCACCCTGCAGAACGCCTGGGTGCTCGGCGCCCGGCTGGCCCTCTACAACAACTGGTCCTACTCGTGCAACGCCCGGCCCGTCACCGTTCACGCCATCACCCAGAACTGGTCCGCGGGCACCCTCAGGAACTACCCCGGACCCACCACCGGACCGGCCCTGGCCAGCAAGCGCTTCGCCCACGGATGGCGGCCCTCCGGCACGACCTCCTGGAGCTGTGCGCCCGCCTGGGAATCCATATCGCTCGGCTCCGCCGGCCGCCAGCTCGTCGATGACTGGACCCACGGCCGGAAGACCAACTACGGCCTTGCGGTCAAGGCCTCCACCACCGACTCCTACGGCTGGAAGCAGTTCGGCTCCGACCTGTACACCAACGGCAAACCCAGCCTCGACGTCACCTGGACCAACTACGGAGCCATCTACAAGCCCGGCCAGCTCGTCACCCCGGTGACCGCCACCCAGGCCGGCGCCCAGAAGGTGACCATCACCAACCAGGGCACGCAGACCTGGCCGAAGAACGGCGACTACCAGCTCACCTACCACCTCTACGACTCCTCCGGCACCGAGCTGACCAGCTCCTCGCTCCGCCGCTTCACCCTGATGCCGCAGGACGTCTCCCCGGGCGAGACCCTCACCGTGGACGGCGCCATCGCCCCTCTCGAACCCGGCACGTACACGGTCCTGTGGACCATGACCCACTACGGGCACCACCGCTTCACCAGCGTCGGCGTCCCCGGCGCCGCGGTGAAGATCTCCGCGGTCAACATCCCGCCCCGGCTCACCGCCGCCGCCCCCGGCAGCGGCGCGGTCTTCCAGACACTCACGCCCACCCTGTGGGCCAAGGGCAGCGACCCCGACCACCACCCCGCCGACGCCCTCCTCTACACCTTCGAGGTCTGCGAGGTGGACGGCGCCAACACCCGCAAGAACTGCCGCAAGGAGTCGCGCACCGCGAGCCAGAACTGGACCGTGCCCGCGGGCTGGCTGGCATGGAACAAGACCTACGCCTGGTATGCCTACGTCTGGGACGGCAGCGGCACCTCCCTCCGGCCGAACCCCTCCCTGTTCTCCATCCAGGTGCCGCAGCCGGCCGTGACCGGCCACCTGGGCGGCGAGAACGGCCACGATTTCGGCCCCCGGACCGGCAACTACGCCACCTCGGCGACCGATGCCTCGCTCGCCACCGCCGGACCGGAACTGTCCGTCACCCGTACCTACAACTCACTCGACCCGCGCACGGGCACCGCCTTCGGCCCGGGCTGGTCCAGCCGGTGGGACATGCGGGCCGCGGCCGACACCGCGGGGGACGTCGTCATCACCATGCCCACCGGCCGGCGTGCCCGCTTCGGCCTCAACAGCGACGGCGGCTACACCCCGCCGCCCGGCAGCGCGGACAAGCTCACCGCGCCGTCCGCCGGCGGCTGGGTGCTGCGCACGACCGACGCCACCACCTACACCTTCGACTCCGGCGGACGGCTCACCGAGATCGCCGACGGTGCCGGCCGGAAACAGCTCCTCACCTACACCGACACCAGGCTGACCAGGGCGACCGACGCGGTCTCCGGCCGGTACCTGGACTTCGCCTGGGACGGCCCCCGGGTCGCCTCGGTCACGACCAGCCCGGCCGGCACCGACGAGCCCGGGCTCACCTGGACCTATCACTACACCGACGGGCGCCTGACACAGGTCTGCCAGCCGGGGCAGCCCACCGCCTGCACCCAGTACCAGTACCAGGACGGCTCGCTGTACCATTCCGCCGTCCTCGACCACAGCCCCGTCTCCTACTGGCCGCTGGGCGAGTCCGGCGGCGCGCTGGCCCGAAGCGTCGCCCCGTCCCGCACCGGGTTCAACCACGCCGATTACTACAACGTCGAGTACGGGGCGCCCGGCGCCCTGGCCGGCAGTGACGACACGGCCGTCACCTTCAACGGCACCGACTCCTCCATCCGGCTGCCCGACGACACCCTGCGCACCACGACCTTCCTCACCATCGAGCTGTGGTTCAAGACCACTTCGCCGGGCGTGCTGGTCGGCTTCCAGAACGGCCGGCTGGAGGACGGCTACCCGAGCCAGAAGAACCCGCCGCTGACCGTCGACGCCAACGGCAAACTCAGCGGCTTCTTCTACACCGGCTCACCCGACGCCATCGACCCGATCAAGACCACCACGACGGTCACCGACGGGCAGTGGCACCATGCCGTTCTCACCGCCGCCGGCACCACCCAGACTCTCTACCTGGACGGCCGGAAGGCGGGCAGCCGCACCGGTCCCCTCGGTCACCGGGATCTGTCCTACACCTACCTCGGCGCGGGCTGGTCCGACTCCCGGTGGGACGGCGGCCCCCAGGGTGTCCGCCACTTCGCCGGCCAGATGGACGATGTCGCCGTCCACCACCGGGCCCTGGACATGGCCACCGTCGTCGAGCACTACGCCGCCCGCACGTCCCGCGGCCTGATGAGCACGGTCACCCTGCCCTCCGGACGTACCCACGCGGCCAACACCTACGACCCCGCCACCGCCCGGATCACCACCCACACCGACGCCAACGGCGGTACCTGGCGGATCTCCGGGCCCGGCTACTCCAACGGCTCGGCCGCCTACGCCGACTTTGTGAAGGCCGACAGCCCGAGCGGCTACTGGCGGCTGGACGACCGGGGCGGCGCCGTGGCCGCCGGCGCGCTCGACGACGGCCTCGACGGCGCCTATCTGGACGGCGTCCGACGCGGCTCCGGCCCGTTCACGGACGGCGACACCACGGCGCCGGTCTTCGACGGCGACAGTGCCGTGGAGATCCCTGCCGAGGCATGGGGGACCAGCAGCCGGCAGACCGTCGAACTCTGGTTCAGGACCGACTCCCACGGAGTCCTCATCGGCATGCAGGACGTGCCCTTCGGCGAGACCGCGGCCGGCTGGTGGCCCATGCTGCTGGTCGACTCCGACGGCATGCTGCGCGGACGCTTCCGCTACCCCGGCGACTCCACCACGCTGATGTCCGCCGAACCGGTCGATGACGACGCCTGGCACCACGTCGTCCTCACCGGCGACGCCGGCGGACAGGCCCTCTTCCTGGACGGCGTGCTCCAGGCCGACAACACCCAGCCCGTCAACGGCGCCCGGCTCGCCTACAGCTATATCGGCGGGGGCTACTCCTCGGGGAGCTGGGACGGCGGCAGCACCGGCTACCGCAACTTCACCGGCCAGATCGCCGATGTCGCCATCCACGACGACACCGTGTGGGCATCCGGCTTCGGCGGCGAGGTGGTCTACGACCGGGAGAGGATCGTGACCCGGCACCGGCTGCGCCGCTGGCTGCTGGCGGGCACCGGCGAGAACTACGAGAACGCGGTGCGGGGAAGCGCCCCCGCGGCCTACTGGCGGCTCGACGAGCGCTCCGGCACACTTGTCGCGGACGAGATCACCGGCCGGGACGGCACCCTGACCGGCACGCACCCCAGCACCCTCGGCGCCATGGGAACCTTCGGACCGGGGGACCGCACCGCACTCCGGCTGGGCAACCCGGGCGACCATGTCGCCTTCCCCGGCGCCTTCCTGGGCGGCACGGACCAGCTCTCCGCCGAACTGTGGTTCCGCACCGGGACGACCGGCGGCGTGCTGCTCGCCCTCCAGGACCAGCCGGCCGGCACCACACCCACCCGCTGGCACCCCCTGCTCACCATCGACGGGGAGGGCAGACTGCGCGGCGAATGGTGGGTCAGCGGAGTGGGCGGAGCCCAGCCGATCACCAGCCCGCGGCCGGTCACCGACTACCAGTGGCACCATGTGGTGCTCGCCGGGGGCGGCACCAGCCAGACCCTCTATCTGGACGGCGAGGTGGTCGGCACCTTCGCCGGGCAGATCTCCGACCAAGGGCTGCCCCACGGGCTCATCGGAACCGGATACACCAGCCCCGACTGGATCGGCCTGCCCCGGGGCGACCACCACTTCACCGGCAGCGTGGACGAGGTGGCGCTCTACCGCCACACCCTGACCGAGGGGCAGGTGCGCGCCCACTACCTGGCGCAGAGCCGGCCGGAGACCCACTCCCTGGGCGCCACGGTCACCATCACCGGCCCGGCGGGCAACACCACCAGCACCACCTACGACGTACTGCGCGGCTGGCGCACCACCGCCTCGACGGACGCCGAGGGCGGCGTCACCAGCTACGCCTACGACACCGGCGGCTTCCGGCACACCATCACCGACCCCAACGGCAACGCCGTCATCACTGGACACGACCGGCACGGCAACACCGTCTCCACCAGCACCTGCCGCGGGCCGAACAACTGCCAGACCTCCTTCGCCACCCACTACCACAACGAGTCCGACCCCCTGGACCCGCGCAACGGCAAGGTCCTGACGACGAGCGACGCCCGCTCCCAGGACCCGGCCGACACCCGCTACCGCACCACGACGACCTACACCCCGCTCGGCCTGCCCGACACCACCACCCTGGCCGACGGCCGCTCCTCGTCCCGCACCTACACCGACGGCACCGAGGCCGCCACCGGCGGAGGCACGGTTCCCGCCGGCCTGGTCAAGACCATCACCACCACCGGCGGCGCCGTCACCTCCTACGACTACTACGCCAACGGCGACATCGCCCGCATCACCGAGCCCTCCGGCGCGGCCACCGCATTCGGCTACGACGGACTCGGCCGCCAGACCTCCCAGACCGTCCTCTCCGATGCCCACCCGGAGGGCCTCACCACGACCTACGCCTACGACGCCATGTCCCGGATCGTCCGGGAGACCGGGCCCGGCGCGGTCAACGAGGTCACCGGCACCACCCACACACCCGAGATCCGGCGCACCTTCGACGACGACGGCAGTCTGCTCACCGAGACCGTCGCCGACCTGACCGGCGGCGACCCCGAACGCACCACCAGCTACCTCTACACCACCCACGGCCTCACCGAGGCCGTCATCGACGCCGAGGGCAACACCACCACCTACGTCCACGACGCCTTCGGCCGCGTCACCCGCGAAACCGACCCGCTGGGCACCGTCTACCGCTACCGCTACACCCCGCGCGGCCAGCTCGCCGAGACCGTCCTGGAGGACTGGGCGGGCGATCCCTCCGGCGAGATCCGCGACCTCGTCCTCGAATCCCGCGCCTATGACCCGGCCGGCCGCCTCGCCTCCGTCACCGACGCCATGGGCGCGACGGTCTCCCACACCTACTTCGACGACGGCCTGCTCGCCACCACCACGGCCCACGACATCACCCAGTCCGACGGCACCGTCCGGGACATCCTCCTCGAAAGCAACACCTACGACCCCGCCGGCCACCTGATACGTCAGACCACCGGCAACGGCGCCACCACCGTCACCCACGAGATCGACGCCACCGGACGCACCGCCGCCACCGTCCTCGATCCCGACGGCCTGAACCGCCGCACCGCCGTCACCTACGACAACGACGACCGCGTCCTCGAAACCCGCCTGACCGGTGCCCCCTCCGGCAGTGCCCACCTCACCACCGCCTACACCTACGACACCGCAGGCAACGTCCTCACCGAGACCGTCTCCGACGGCACCTCCTCGTCCGCCACCCGCCACCGCTACAACCAGCTCGGCCTGCGCACCGCCACCATCAGCCCGCGCGGCAATGAAAGCGGGGCCGAGCCGGCCGACTTCACCACCGAGTTCCGCTACGACACCCACGGCCGCCCGGTCGCGGTGACCGCCCCCGCGGTCCTCGTCGAACGCAACGGCGACCCCGCCGTCTCCCACCGCCCTGAGATCCTCACCGGCTACAACACCTTCGGCGAAACCACCGAGGTCCGCGACGCCGAAGGCAACACCACCCGCCACACCCTCGACCTTCTCGGCCGCCCCACCGAAACCCACCTCCCCGCCTACACCCGTCCCGACGGCACCACCCTCCCCGCCCGGACCTCCACCGTCTACGACCGTCTGGGCAACGTCCTGTCCACCACCGACCCGCTGGGCAGCACCACCGAATTCGCCTACGACCAGCTCGGCCACCTCACCGAGCGGACCGGCCCCCACCCCGACGGACCCGGCATCCCCTCCGGAACCGCACCGGCCCCTGACCCCCTCACCACCAACGCCACGCCCGACGGCCGCGGCCTGCACACCTTCACCTGGACCCCCACCGGCCTCCAGCTCTCCGCCACCGGCCCCACCGGCGCCCGCACGGAGGCCACCTACGACGAACTCGGCCGCCGCCTCACCAGCACCATCGTCGAGCGGTACCCCACGCCCCAGAACCTGACCACCACTTACACCTGGGACGACGCCGGCCGCCAGACCAAGTCCGTCACCCCGCGCGGCACCTGGACCGAGGCCACCTACAACGCCGCCGGCCAACCCCTCACCGTCCAGGACGCCACCGGCCTGCTGTCGTCCCACACCTACGACCCCTTCGGCCGCCTCGCCGAGACCCGCGACGCGCAGGACCACCGGACGGTCACCCACTACAACCACCTCGGCCTGCCCATCCAGGTGGACGACTACGGCACGACCTCCACCCTTCAGCGCTCCACTCACGCCGAGTACGACGCCGAAGGCAACCCGACCGCCGACATCTCACCCGCCGGCATCCGCACCACAGCGACGTATGACGCCCTCGGCCGCGTCACCCAGCAGACCGAACCCGTCACCACCGCCACTTCCCTGGTCACCACCTTCGGCTACGACGCCAACGGCAACCGCACGCGCCTCACCGACCCCCGGGGCAACACCACCCACTACACCTTCAACGCCTGGGGCCTGCCGGAATCCACCGTCGAGCCGGTCACCGACGCCCACCCGTCCCTGCCCGACCGCACCTGGACCACCCTCTACGACGCCTCGGCCCGGCCGGTGCAGGACCTCCTCCCCGGCGGCGTCACCCGCAACCGCACCTACGACGCCCTCGGCCGGATGTTCCACGAGACCGGCACCGGAGCCGAAGCCGCGACCCAGGACCGCCACTTCACCTACGACCTCACCGGCCGCATGGTGACAGAGGGCCCCACCGACACCCTCATCCCGCCCGACACCTACACCTACAACGACCGCGGCCAGCTCCTCACCGCCCAAGGCCCCGCCGGAGACGTCTCCTACACCTACGACGCCAACGGCAACATGACCTCGCGCACCGACGCGCAGGGCACCACCACCTACACCCACACCGCCCGTGACCAGCTCGCCACCGCCACCCACTCCACCAACGGCACCGGCGTCACCTACGCCTACGATCCGGCCGGCCGCCTCACCACCGAAACCAACGGCAGCGCCCGGCGCGCCTACACCTACGACGACCTGGGCCGCCTCGCCACCGACACCCTCACCGATCCGGCCACCGCTGCCGAACTCTCCGCCATCGAGTACACCTACGACCTCGACAACCGCCTCACGCGCAAGACCACCCGGGGTACCGCCGGAGCCGGCAGCAACACCTACACCTACGACGACGCGAGCCGCCTGACCTCCTGGACCCGCGACGGCATCACCACCGACTACACCTGGGACGCCGCCGGCAACCGCACATCGGCCGGCTCCGAATCCTTCACCTACGACGAACGCAACCGTCTCCTCACCGAAGGCTCCACCCACTACACCCACACGCCGCGCGGCACCCTCTCCACCATCACCGCCCCCGGCGAGGACCCGCGCACCCTCGACTTCGACGCCTTCGAACGCAAGATCACCGACGGCGCCAGCACCTTCACCTACGACTCCCTGGACCGCGTCATCACCCACAACGGCACACCGTTCACCTACGACGGCGGCTCCAACAACCTCCTCTCCGAAGGCTCCACCCACTACACCCGCACCCCCGGCGGCTCCGTCCTCGCCTCCACCGACGCCACCTCCGGCACCACGACCTGGCTCATCACCGACCAGCACACCGACGTCGTCGCCGGCCTCACCACCGACGACCCCACCCCCGCCCTCACCACCTCCCGCGCCTACGACCCCTTCGGGCAGACCCTCGCCGCCACCGGAACCGCTCCCTCCCTCGGCTACCAGTCCGGCTGGACCGACCCGGACAGCGGCGACGTCAACATGGCCTCCCGCTGGTACCAGCCCGGCACCGGCACCTTCACCTCCCGCGACACCTGGCTCCTGACCCCCACCCCCTCCATCGCCGCCAACCGCTACACCTACGCCCACGCCAACCCCTTCTCCTACACGGACCCCACCGGCCACTGGGCGATTCCGGCGGTGGCCGTAGGCGCGCTCGCCGCCGCGGCAGTGGCGGCTGGCGTAGCGCACTACTACGCGACACATGACCCGGCCCCTATCTACATCGACGTCAACGTTTCGGTCCCCTCGTGGGACGACATCTCACGGCCATTCCGGAGCCCCAAGACCAAGCTGAGGACAGTCCGCCCCTCGACCTGGTCACCGTCACTCGGCGCTGCCCAGGCCGCCGCGCGGGCTGCTGCTGCCGCAGCAGCAGCGGCTTGGGTCGCCGAGCAGGACTTCCTGTGGCGTGCACGAGGGAATCGCCCGTCCAGCGGCATCGACCCGGGCAGGGGGCCCGGGCCTGGAAGCGGCCCCGGCGACGGCGTCAGCCCTGCGGGGAGCGGTGGTGTGAGCCTCACAGGTGCCAGAGGAACAGGCCCGAACGGCGGTGGCCCTGCCCCAGTCCCCTACATCCCCCAGAACCCCCGCGAGCCCGCCCCCGCCCGCCCCGCCCCCCAACCCGACTGGGACTCCAGCACCGGCACCTGGGACCCCAGCCAGGGCTGGAGTTCGGAGATCACCAACGAGCAGATACTGGCCTACTTCAACGGCGACTCGTTCCATCCCAGTGAATTGAGTGAACTGTCTGTTCCAGGGGGCGGTAACGCGTGGCGCTCGACCGGAGAGGAAGAGGAGATAAGGCTTGCGATGTTGGGCCTGGGGTCAGCGGAAATGCTCACGCTCTCTACATGCCCAGGGAAAAGTATTACGACGGTTTCACTGGACAACATGAATGCCGCGCCACTGGTATTTTCGCCCGCTTGGACATGTCTGATCTGACCACCAAAAAGCACCCGAATGGCCCTGGGACCGGCGCGGGAGCCAAGAAGCCAGCCGGGTACGCGGAGATTGAGAGCCAACCGGGTGCCACAGCTCACAACGGGCATTTGCAGCCGAAGGCGTCCGGTGGCTCAGGGACCGATTTGAGGAACCTAGTAGCCGAGTACAGCAAGGTGAATACTCCGTACCTGAGGACAGGTGTCGAGTGGGATATCAAGGAGACTTTGGAGGCTGGTAAAACAGTGATACTTTCCATTATTCCACACTATGACAAGCAGAATTCTGGGATACCTTCAAGGCTTCAATACGACTACACTGTCCTCGAAACCAGGGTATCCAAAAGTTGCATGATCTATAACGAACCGGCCGGCGGGCGTACGACGGGAACGGTAAACTGTCCCAAGATGTAAGATGGGTTGGCTATGGTGGATTATCTGCAGAAAGTTCGTGAACTTCTTGGGGAGTCCAGATTCCCCCTCTCTGTTCCGGGGGCATGGCAAGCCTTGGAGAGAGAGTTGGTCTATGAAATCCCTGCAAGCTATAGGTGGGTGGTTGACAGCTATGGCCCGGTACAGCTGAACTGGCATCTTCATCTGGGTCACCCAGCGGTTCCATGGCGCGATCTGCGCATCTTTATGAGAGAAGTATGTGAAAGCTTCACGGATAACGGGCTTGCCGGAATTGATTGTCCAGGGTTCGAAGGGAAAGGAGCTTTCTATGGTCCCGGAGGGTTGATCCCCCTCACGCATACCGATCGGGGGGAATACCTCTTTCTTCTGGATCGGCACGGGAGTGGGCCACGGTGGCTGCTGGCCTTCGACCGCGATGAGGACGAATTTTACGAGTACCGTATGGATTTTGGTGAATGGTTGTACAGATACCTTGTCGGGGAGGACATGTTCGGCCCTGGCAGTGCTGTTTTCTATCCAGGGCCCGTAAAGCTCGACCGTTGGCCGACGGGTGAAGGGGAGCAGCACATTGAGTGGTTTGGTCCTGCCAGGTGATTTCGGTCAGGGGATGATCTCGGTGCTCTCGGAACCCGGTCCGAGGAGATCCCGCCGGGAGGCCGGGAGTCGTAATCCTGGCGACACCGGGCCCATCGTTGCCGTATTGAACGTTCGGGACACTGAGCGCTCACTGCCTGGGCTCGCCAGGCAGCGCTGAGGGTATGGCCGTGGTTCCGTGTGCCGAGCCGTACGAGGGGGAGGTCTGAGGTGTGCTTGAACTGCCGGCCGGTCCGTATCTCCGGTGTAGACGCGATGTTCGAGGCGGCCGAGGACCGTGCGGGGATCACGGCGTCGAGGGAACCCGGTACGTGCTCAATGAACGGTCCCGGGGCGGGCTGGATCACCCTGGCCCGGCAGGAGCGACTGCGCGGGGAGGACCCGCTGAGCGTGTGGGCGGTGCTCGCCGAAGGCGTTCTGCACCAGCGGGCGGGCGGCCCGGCAGTGATGCGCAGCCAGTCGGAGCACCTGCTGGATCTGGCTCGACTGCCGCACATCACCATTGATGACGCAACACCCGCCACCGGCCTGCGCCGCCCGCCGGCCCATGGCCCGGCTGCGGAGAATCCGCTGTGGCACGGCCACGTCGGCCTCCCTCAGAGCGACAATCCCGATGACATCGTCATGTCCCACCCCATCGGTACGGAGTGGTGTCGGAAGTCGGCGGCAACGTGCTCACCCACCGCGCCATCGCCTGCCTGTGCGGGCTGGATTTCCCCTTGACCCGAGTCGCCACTCGCAAAGGCCGCAGGCACGTCCGCAGGGCATGGCCGAAGGAAAGATTTCCCTGCGGGAGGTGGGCTTCGTCGCGGCTTCGGTGGACATCTGTCGGAGGGTGCGGGCCCGTCCCTGTTCTTGAGGCCGACGGCTGCCATATCGCGGCATGGTGCTGGTATGGCTACCAGGAAGGTGACCATCACTCTCGATGAATCCCTGGTCGAGGCCCTGGCGGGTGCCGCTGAAGAGCGGCAGGTCTGGGGCCGAACGTGGCCGAGGAAATGCGCGACGATTCTTCGCTGAGCGTCCTGTGGCATGGTTGTCCCGAGTGCGCACGGCCGCACGGCAAACCGAGAGAGCTGGCCGAATTATTTGGTCACGGATTGTTTGATAAGCTACTTCGAGTCTTCATGTGCGCCGTCTCTCGCAACTCTGCCGGAAGTAGATCATGATCTCAGAGCTGATAGACCTTCTTGGGGAGAGTCCGAGTCGGCAAGTCGGGCTGCGTCGGCATTGGCGTGAGGTGGAAAGGCTGATCGGGATCACGCTTCCAGATGATTACAAGTGGCTGGTGAACAACTACGGTGACGCCCATATCGCCGGACACCTGTGGTTGCCTCACCCAGCCGCACCCACCGGGCCTCCTTTCGGGCCTCGTGACCTGCTGACGTTCATAAAGGAAGAGGTAGAGAACTGGAAAGCGATCCGGGAAGGATACGTGTGTGTACCGGATCGTGTCCTTGCTGCCCGGGAGGATCTGGTCCCGTGGGCGCGCCATGACTGGGATGGGGACCTGTGCCTTCTGCTTCCCCCGGTAGACAATTCTGCGGCATGGGAAGTCGGGGTTGCGTTGCGCCAGTATCCGGAGATCATGGTATTCCGCGGCGGCCCGGTGGAGTTTGTCCTCGATTTCCTGGCCGGGCAAGGGCCTCGAGGATGGCCCACAAACAGACCGGGCTGGATGTCCTGGGACGACGCCCGGAACTATCACGGGCCTGATGGGGAAGCGCGGCCCGGCTCCTGACGGTGCCGGCTTGCCGGACCGCCGGCGGTCCATGCCGCGGCCCCCGGACCCCCGGGAGCCCCGGTGACGTGGGGGCCCGGTGATCTCGTCGGTCGGGACGTGACGGCAATGACCCCGTCCCGGCGCCGGAGCCGTGACGTACCGGCCTTGGCGGGGGAGCGGGTGCTGTTCGTGCCCGGAGGCGTGACGGAGGACCGGGCATGGCGGAGTTCGGAGCGGCGGAGCGGCTTGAGCAGCGGGTGAGACCCGCGCAGCCGGGCGACGGGGAGGCGGGGCGGAGCCCGGGGAGGACGGCAGAGCGGGGGGCGGGCAGGCCGCGGCGGGGCGGCTGGGCGGTTGCGGCGCTGGTGACCGGCATCCCCGGCATGGTGCTGATCCCGGTCAGCGTCGTTTTCGGCATCGTCGCCCTGGTGCGGATCAAGAAGACCGGCCGGCGCGGCCGGGGGATGGCCATCGCCGGCATCGCCCTGCCCGCGGCGATGCTCGTCATCGGGCTGGGGGCCGCGGGACTGCTGCTGGCGGCCGGGCGCCCGATGCCATGAGGGACTGGGCACGGGAACCGGCCGCCGAGCAGTTTCCCGTCTATGCCCTGGAGAAGGGCGACTGCCTGGGGTCCCCGGGCAGCGCCGAGGAGGAGCTCCGCCGGCCGGGGCGTCACCTTGGTGCCGTGTACCGAAGCCCACGAGGGAGAGGTGTGGGACGTGCCGGAGCTGCCCGACGGACCGTATCCCGGTGAGCAGGCGGTGCTCACGGCAGCCGAGGAACGGTGCTGGGACCGCGGTGTCGAGGGCCGCACCTGGGGCACCTGGTGCGCGCCGAACGAGCGGTCCTGGAACGTCCTCGACCACCGGACCGTGGCCTGCGTGCACTGGAACGTGCGATGAGGGCGGCGCCGGCCGCCTGCGCCGGCGGCGGCGGATGCGGTGATGGTGAACCGGGTGGGGCATCCGGGCGGGCGACACGGTAGCCTCGGCGGCACCATGGACATCCTTGCGTCGATCCCCAGCCCGGGCACGAGCGAGATCAATCTCGGACCGTTCCCGCTCCGCGGTTACGCGGTGTGCATCATCATCGGTGTCTTTGTCGCCATCTGGTACGGCGGCCGGCGCTGGGTCGCCCGTGGCGGGCGGCCCGGGACGGTGGCCGACGTGGCGATCTGGGCGGTGCCGTTCGGCCTGGTGGGTGCCCGGATCTATCACGTGGCGACCGATTACCAGATCTACTTCGGCGACGGCCCCAAGGACCCCGTCGACGCGTTCAAGATCTGGGACGGCGGGATCGGCATCTGGGGCGCCATCGCCGGCGGCGCGGTGGGTGCCTGGATCGCCTGCCGGCGGCGCGGCATCCCGCTGCCCGCCTTCGCCGACGCCGTGGCCCCGGGCATCGCCTTCGCGCAGGCCATCGGCCGCTGGGGCAACTGGTTCAACCAGGAGCTGTACGGCAAGCCCACGGATGTGCCCTGGGCGGTGGAGATCGACACGATCGAGGGCGTGCAGACCTACCACCCGACCTTCCTCTACGAGTCGCTGTGGTGCATCGGCGTCGCGGTGCTGGTGATCTTCGCCGACCGCCGCTGGAAGCTGGGGCACGGCCGGGCCTTCGCGCTGTACGTCGCGGCCTACACCGCCGGGCGTTTCTGGGTGGAGTACCTGCGGATCGACGAGGCCCACGAGGTCCTGGGCCTGCGGCTGAACAACTGGACCTCGCTGCTGGTCTTCGCCGCGGCCGTGGCCTACATCGTGATCTCCTCCCGCAAGTCGCCGGGCCGTGAGGACCCGGCGGCGATCGAGCCGCTCCCGGCCGGCGACGACCAGGCCGCGGAGGACGAGGACGCCGCTGCCGGCGCCGACGAGGACGGCGCCGAGGACGGCGCCGAGGGCGGCGTCACGGAAGCGGACGGGGAGGAGCGGCCGCGTCCGAAGGAGCAGGCGAAGGAAGCGGCGGACCGGGCCGAGGACGCCGGCAAGGCCGAGGGCGCGGACGCCGCGGACGGTGACGGTGACGGTGACGCCGGCAGCGCCGGGGACGCCGGTGACGGGGAGCGGCGGCCGGCGGCCGGAAGCCGGTAAGGGGCGCCTGACCAGGGCAGCGGCCCTGCGGCGGAGTAGGTTGGGGCCATGACCGCCGGTCCCGAGCCCCGCCGCCCCGACCAGCCGGGTCTGCCCGGCCGGACGCCCGCCGCCTCCGCCCCCGAGGCGCACCACAAGCACCGGGACGTGAGCGGCGGCTGGCTGCGCCCGGCCGTGTTCGGGGCCATGGACGGCCTGGTGTCCAACCTGGGCCTGATCAGCGGTGTGGCCGGCAGCGACGCCGGGGCGTCCACCGTGGCCATCGCCGGGCTGGCGGGCCTGGCCGCCGGGGCCTTCTCCATGGCGGTGGGGGAGTACACCTCGGTGGCCTCGCAGCGCGAGATGGCGCTGGCCGAGATCGACGTGGAGCGCCGCGAGCACCGCCGCCACCCCGACGACGAGCTGGCCGAGCTGGCCGCCGTGTACGTGAGCCGCGGGGTCGAGCCGGGGCTGGCCCGGCAGGTGGCCGAGCAGCTCTCGGCCGATCCCGATCAGGCGCTGGAGATCCACACCCGCGAGGAGCTGGGCGTGACGGCCGACGGGCTGCCGTCGCCCACCGTGGCCGCGGTGTCGTCCTTCTGTGCTTTCGGAATGGGCGCGTTCGTGCCGGTGTTGCCGTATCTGCTGGGAGCGACGGTGCTCTGGCCGGCCGCCGTCCTGGCGCTCACGGGGCTTTTTCTCTGCGGAGCGGTTGTGTCGAAGGTGACAACCCGGTCATGGTGGTACACGGGGCTCCGGCAACTGGCGCTGGGTGCCACCGCCGCTGCCCTGACCTATGCTCTGGGCGCGGTGCTCGGCGTGGCGCTCGGCTAGTCGGGCGGCCGGTCCGCGGCGCGGTCCGCGGCGCGGTTCGCGGACTGGTTGGCGCCGACGGCCATGCCGTATGGTGATTCGTGTTACCTCGTGGTTTCGTCCACGTCACCCTGGGGCATATGCTCCCTCACCCGCGGGCATAGACGCCCGCACCCCCACCTTCCCGGGTCGTCACGCCCACTGTCCCCGGCGTGCGCGCGAACCCGAGTCCGTCCGTATGCCGGACGTGGGTATCCACTTCTCGGGATATGGGGTCATTGTGTAACCTGCACGAAATTTCCGCGCCAGGGCCAGCGTCGTCCCTTGCTCAGCACATGCCTTTGAGACGACGGGAGAGCCGATGCGTTCTGCGTCCCACCCGGCCAAGCAGGGGATGTACGACCCGGCCAACGAGCACGACGCCTGCGGTGTCGGCTTTGTCGCCACCCTGACCGGTGAGGCGAGCCACGAACTCGTGGACCAGGCGCTCACCGTCCTGCGCAACCTCGAACACCGGGGCGCGACCGGCAGTGACCCGGACACCGGTGACGGAGCGGGCATCCTGCTCCAGATGCCGGACGCCTTCCTGCGCGCGGTGGCCGGCTTCGAGCTGCCCGAGCCCGGGGCGTACGCCGCGGGCCTGGCATTCCTGCCCGCCGGAGAGGACGGCGCCGCGGCCGACGAGGCCGCGGCCCGCATCGAGGCCCTCGCCGCCGAGGAGAAGCTGCGCGTGCTGGGCTGGCGCGAGGTGCCGGTGACGCCGGACCTGCTCGGTGCCGCCGCCCGCGCCGCCATGCCGGTCTTCCGGCAGCTGTACGTCACCGACGCCGACGGCGAGCGCACCGGCCTGGAGCTGGACCGCCGGGTGTTCGTGCTGCGCAAGCGCGCCGAGCACGAGACCGGCGTCTACTTCGCGTCCCTCTCCTCCCGCACCCTGGTCTACAAGGGCATGCTCACCACCGGGCAGCTGGAGCCGTTCTTCCCGGACCTCTCGGACCGGCGGCTGGCCTCCGCGATCGCCCTGGTGCACTCGCGCTTCTCGACCAACACCTTCCCCTCCTGGCCGCTGGCGCACCCGTACCGGTTCATCGCCCACAACGGCGAGATCAACACCGTCAAGGGCAACCGCAACTGGATGCGGGCCCGCGAGTCGCAGCTGGCCAGCGAGCTGTTCGGCGACCCGCAGGCGCTGGAGCGGGCCTTCCCGATCTGCACCCCGGACGCCTCGGACTCCGCCACCTTCGACGAGGTGCTGGAGCTGCTGCACCTGGGCGGGCGCCCGCTGCCGCACGCGGTGCTGATGATGGTCCCGGAGGCCTGGGAGAACCACACCTCCATGGACCCGGCCCGCCGCGCGTTCTACCAGTACCACTCCACGATGATGGAGCCCTGGGACGGCCCGGCCTGCGTCACCTTCACCGACGGCACCCAGGTCGGCGCGGTGCTGGACCGCAACGGTCTGCGCCCCTCCCGCTACTGGGTCACCGACGACGGCCTGGTGGTGCTCTCCTCCGAGGTCGGCGTGCTGGACATCCCGGCCCGCAAGGTGGTCCGCAAGGGCCGCCTCCAGCCCGGCCGGATGTTCCTGGTGGACACCGCCGAGCACCGCATCATCGAGGACGACGAGATCAAGGCCGCCCTGGCCGCCGAGCACCCCTACCAGGAGTGGCTGGAAGCCGGCCTGATCGGGCTGGACGACCTGCCCGAGCGCGAGCACGTGGTGCACACCCACGCCTCGGTCACCCGCCGCCAGCAGACCTTCGGCTACACCGAGGAGGAGCTGCGGGTGCTGGTCGCGCCCATGGCCCGCACCGGCGCCGAACCCATCGGCTCGATGGGCACCGACACCCCGATCGCCGCCCTGTCCGACCGGCCGCGGCTGATCTTCGACTACTTCACCCAGCTGTTCGCGCAGGTCACCAACCCGCCGCTGGACGCCATCCGGGAGGAGCTGGTCACCTCCCTGCACTCCTCGCTCGGCCCGCAGGGCAACCTGCTCCAGCCCGGCCCGGCCTCCTGCCGCAGCGTCACCCTGCCGTTCCCGGTGATCGACAACGACGAGCTGGCCCGGCTGATCCACATCAACGCCGACGGCAACCTGCCCGGCTTCGAGTCCGCCATCTTCTCCGGCCTGTACCGGGTGCACGGCGGCGGCGCCGCGCTGGCCGCCCGGCTGGACGAGATCTGCGCCGAGGTGGACCGCGCCATCGCCGACGGTGCCCGGATACTGGTCCTCTCCGACCGGCATTCGGATGCCGAGCACGCGCCGATCCCGTCCCTGCTGCTCACCTCCGCCGTCCACCACCACCTCATCCGCACCAAGCAGCGCACCCGCGTCGGCCTGCTGGTGGAGGCCGGCGACGTCCGCGAGGTGCACCACGTCGCGCTGCTCATCGGCTACGGCGCCGCCGCGGTCAACCCCTACCTGGCCATGGAGTCCGTGGAGGACCTGGTCCGGGCCGGCACCTACCTGCCGGACATCGACCCGCAGGACGCCATCCGCAACCTGATCAAGGCGCTCGGCAAGGGCGTGCTCAAGGTGATGTCCAAAATGGGCATCTCCACCGTCGCCTCCTACCGCGGCGCCCAGGTCTTCGAGGCCGTCGGCCTGGACGAGGAGTTCACCGACCGCTACTTCCACGGCACCGCCTCCAAGATCGGCGGCGTCGGCATCGACGTCATCGCCGAGGAGACCGCCCGCCGGCACGCCAAGGCCTACCCGGCCTCCGGCGTCGCCCCGGCCCACCGGAACCTGGAGATCGGCGGCGAGTACCAGTGGCGGCGCGAGGGCGAACCGCACCTGTTCGACCCGGACACCGTCTTCCGGCTCCAGCACTCCACCCGGCAGCGCCGCTACGACATCTTCAAGCAGTACACCGAGCGGGTGAACGAGCAGTCCGAACGGCTGATGACGCTGCGCGGCCTGTTCACGCTCAAGGGCGACCGGCCGTCCATCCCGGTCGAGGAGGTCGAGCCGGCCTCGGAGATCGTCAAACGCTTCTCCACCGGCGCCATGTCCTACGGCTCCATCTCCCGCGAGGCGCACGAGACCCTGGCCATCGCCATGAACCGGCTGGGCGCCAAGTCCAACACCGGTGAGGGCGGCGAGGACCCGGACCGCCTCTACGACCCGGAGCGGCGCTCCGCCATCAAGCAGGTCGCCTCCGGCCGCTTCGGCGTGACCAGCGAATACCTGGTCAACTCCGACGACATCCAGATCAAGATGGCGCAGGGCGCCAAGCCCGGCGAGGGCGGCCAGCTGCCCGGCCCGAAGGTCTACCCCTGGGTGGCGAAGACCCGGCACTCCACCCCCGGCGTCGGCCTGATCTCCCCGCCCCCGCACCACGACATCTACTCCATCGAGGACCTCGCCCAGCTCATCCACGACCTGAAGAACGCCAACCCCAGGGCGCGCATCCACGTCAAGCTGGTCTCCGAGGTCGGCGTCGGCACGGTCGCGGCGGGCGTGTCCAAGGCCCACGCCGACGTGGTGCTGATCTCCGGGCACGACGGCGGCACCGGCGCCTCCCCGCTGACCTCCCTCAAGCACGCCGGCGCCCCCTGGGAGCTGGGCCTGGCCGAGACCCAGCAGACCCTGCTGCTCAACGGTCTGCGCGACCGGATCGTGGTGCAGACCGACGGCCAGCTCAAGACCGGCCGGGACGTGCTGATCGCCGCCCTCCTCGGCGCCGAGGAGTACGGCTTCGCCACCGCCCCGCTGGTGGTCTCCGGCTGCGTGATGATGCGGGTGTGCCACCTGGACACCTGCCCGGTCGGCATCGCCACCCAGAACCCGGTGCTGCGCGAACGCTTCAGCGGCAAGCCCGAGTTCGTGGTCAACTTCTTCGAGTTCATCGCCGAGGAGGTCCGCGAGCTGCTGGCCGAGCTGGGCTTCCGCACCCTGGACGAGGCCATCGGCCGCGCCGACCTGATCGACGTCACCCGGGCCGTGGACCACTGGAAGGCCGAGGGCCTGGACCTCGCCCCGCTGCTCCACATGCCGGAGCTGACCACGGACGCCGCCCGCCACTGCGTCACCGGCCAGGACCACGGCCTGGAGAAGGCGCTGGACAACGAGCTGATCCGGCTCGCCGCCGACGCCCTCACCGCCGAGCGGCCCGAGGACGCCCAGCCGGTGCGCGCCCAGGTCGCCATCCGCAACATCAACCGCACCGTCGGCACCATGCTGGGCCACGAGGTGACCAAGAAGTTCGGCGGCGCCGGCCTGCCGGACGACACCATCGACATCACCTTCACCGGCTCGGCCGGCCAGTCCTTCGGCGCCTTCCTGCCCCGCGGCGTCACCCTGCGGCTGGAGGGCGACGCCAACGACTACGTCGGCAAGGGCCTGTCCGGCGGCCGGCTGATCGTCCGCCCCGACCGGGACGCCGACCACCTCGCCGAGGACTCGGTCATCGCCGGCAACACCCTCGCCTACGGCGCCACCGGCGGCGAGCTGTTCCTGCGCGGCCGGGTCGGCGAACGGTTCTGCGTGCGCAACTCCGGCGCCACCGTCGTCGCCGAAGGCGTCGGCGACCACGGCTGCGAATACATGACCGGCGGCCGGGCAGTGGTGCTCGGCGAGACCGGCCGCAACTTCGGCGCCGGCATGTCCGGCGGCCTGGCCTACGTCCTCGACCTGGACCGGGACAACGTCAACACCGGCAACCTGGACGCGGTCGGGGAACTCGACGACACCGACCGCGCGTGGCTGCACGAGACCGTGCGCCGCCACCAGGAGGAGACCGGCTCCACGGTCGCCGAGAAGCTGCTCGCCGACTGGGACAGCGCGGTGCTGCGCTTCAGCAAGATCATGCCCACCACCTACAAGGCCGTGCTCGCCGCCAAGGACGCCGCCGAGCGGGCCGGACTGAGCCAGTCCGAGGTCCACGAGAAGATGATGGAGGCGGCGACCCATGGCTGATCCGAAGGGCTTTCTCACCACCGGCCGCGAGGTCGCCAGGACGCGGCCCGTCGCCGAGCGGGTCAAGGACTGGAACGAGGTCTACGTCCCCGGCTCCCTGCTGCCGATCATCAGCAAGCAGGCCGGCCGCTGCATGGACTGCGGCATCCCGTTCTGCCACAACGGCTGCCCGCTGGGGAACCTCATCCCCGAGTGGAACGACTACGCCTACCGGGGCGACTGGGAGGCGGCCAGCGAGCGGCTGCACGCCACCAACAACTTCCCCGAGTTCACCGGCCGGCTCTGCCCCGCGCCGTGCGAGTCCGCCTGCGTGCTGGGCATCAACCAGCCCGCGGTGACCATCAAGAACGTCGAGGTCACCATCATCGACAAGGCCTGGGAAGCCGGCCACGTCACCCCCCAGCCGCCGGAGCGGCTGTCCGGCAAGACCGTGGCCGTGATCGGCTCCGGCCCCGCCGGTCTGGCCGCCGCCCAGCAGCTCACCCGGGCCGGGCACACCGTGGCCGTCTACGAGCGCGCCGACCGCATCGGCGGGCTGCTGCGCTACGGCATCCCCGAGTTCAAGATGGAGAAGCGGCACATCAACCGGCGCATCGAGCAGATGCGGGCGGAGGGCACCAAATTCCGCACCGGCGTCGAGATCGGCCGCGACCTCGACGCCCGCGACCTGCGCCGCCGCTACGACGCCGTGGTCATCGCGGCCGGCGCCACCACCGCCCGCGACCTGCCCGTGCCCGGGCGGGAGCTGAACGGCATCCACCAGGCCATGGAGTACCTGCCGCTGGCCAACAAGGTGCAGGAGGGCGACTACGTCACCTCCCCGATCAGCGCCGAGGGCAAGCACGTGGTGGTCATCGGCGGCGGCGACACCGGCGCCGACTGCGTGGGCACCGCCCACCGGCAGGGCGCGGCCTCCGTCACCCAGCTGGAGATCATGCCCCGGCCGTCCGAGGAGCGCCCGCCGAACCAGCCCTGGCCCACCTTCCCCCTGCTGTACAAGGTCACCAGCGCCCACGAGGAGGGCGGCGAGCGGGTCTACTCCGTCTCCACCACCCGCTTCGAGGGCGACGAGGACGGCAACGTGCAGTGGCTGCACCTGGTCGAGGTGGAGTTCAAGGACGGGAAGTTCGAGCAGAAGCCCGGCACCGAGCGGAAGATCCCGGCCCAGCTCGTCACCCTCGCCATGGGCTTCACCGGGGTGGACCGGACCAACGGCCTGGTCGAGCAGTTCGGCGTGGAACTCGACGCCCGCGGCAACATCGCCCGGGACGGCCGGTACGCCACCAGCGCGGACGGGGTCTTCGTGGCCGGTGACGCCGGGCGCGGCCAGTCACTGATCGTGTGGGCCATCGCCGAGGGCCGGGCCGCCGCCGCCGCGGTGGACCGCTACCTCACCGGCGCCACCGACCTGCCCGCCCCGATCCGGCCCACCGACCGGGCCCTGACCGTGTGACCCGGCGGTCCGGCCGCCGCCGGCCGGACCGCCCCCTCCGGACGTGCCCGTACAACGGCGTGCGGCACCGGCCGCGGCGCCCGCCCGCTCTTCCCGACCGGGGCGGG
>NZ_WTLH01000084.1 GCF_011421595.1 Streptomyces sp. YIM 98790
CGCGCCGACAGGCCCGCGGGGTGCCCGCGGGCCGCCGCGTGGTCCGCCGCGCGGGCCGTCGGCGGCCGGGGGGCGCGATGAGCGCGGGAGCGCTGCTGGTGGCCGGGACCACCTCGGACGCGGGCAAGAGCGTGGTGACCGCCGGAATCTGCCGCTGGCTGGCGCGCAAGGGGCTCCGGGTGGCGCCGTTCAAGGCGCAGAACATGTCGCTGAATTCCTTTGTCACCCAGGACGGCGCCGAGATCGGCCGCGCCCAGGCCATGCAGGCGGCGGCCGCCCGGGTGGAGCCCAGTGCGCTGATGAACCCGGTGCTGCTCAAGCCCGGCGGGGACCGCCGCAGCCAGGTGGTGCTGATGGGCCGGCCGGTGGGCGAGCTCAGCGCCCGCGGCTACCACTCCCCGGGCGCCGGGGGCCCGCTGAGCCGGGAGGAGCTGCTGACCACCGTCACCGGCTGCCTGTCCGAACTGCGCCGCACCCACGATGCGGTGATCTGCGAGGGCGCGGGCAGCCCCGCCGAGATCAATCTGCGCCGCGGCGACATCGTCAACATGGGCCTGGCCCGCGCCGCCCGGCTGCCGGTGGTCGTGGTCGGGGACATCGACCGGGGCGGGGTCTTCGCCTCCTTCTTCGGCACCACCGCCCTGCTCTCCGCCGCCGACCAGGCGCTGGTGGCGGGCTATCTGGTCAACAAATTCCGCGGGGACGCCGGCCTGCTGGAGCCGGGGCTGGAGATGCTGCGCGGCCTGACCGGCCGGCCGGTGCTGGGCGTGCTGCCGTTCCGGCACGGGCTGGGCATCGACGAGGAGGACGGCCTGCGGATCTCGCTGCGCGGCACCGTGCGGGAGAGCAGTCCGGCCGCTCCGCACGGGCCCGAGGTGCTGCGGGTGGCGGTGCTGCCGGTGCCGCTGATGTCCAACTTCACGGACGTGGACGCACTGGCGGCCGAGCCCGGCGTGGTGGTCCGGTTCTGCGACCGCCCCGAGGAACTGGCCGACGCCGACCTGGTGATCGTGCCCGGCACCCGCGGCACCGTGCGCGCCCTGCGCTGGCTGCGGGACCGCGGGCTGGCCGGGGCGCTGGCCCGGCGCGCCGCCGAGGGCCGCCCGGTGCTCGGCATCTGCGGCGGCTTCCAGATCCTCGGCGAGCGCATCGAGGACGAGGTCGAGTCGCGCGCCGGGGTGGTGGACGGCCTCGGGCTGCTGCCGGTGCGGGTGCGGTTCCGGGCGGAGAAGACGCTGGCCCGGCCGCGGGGCCGGGCCCTGGGCGAGCCGGTGGCGGGCTACGAGATCCACCACGGCGTCGCCGAGGTGCACGGCGGGGAACCGTTCCTGGACGGCTGCCGCGCGGGCCCGGTCTGGGGCACCCACTGGCACGGCTCGCTGGAGAGCGACGGATTCCGCCGCGCCTTCCTGCGCCGGATCGCGGCCGACGCCGGCCGCCGCTTCGTGCCCGCGCCCGGTACCCGGTTCGGGCAGCTGCGCGAGGAACAGCTCGACCGGCTGGGCGACCTGATCGAGGAGCACGCCGACACCGCGGCCCTGCTGCGGCTGATCGAGGAGGGCGTCCCCGGGGATCTGCCCTTCCTGCCGCCGGGGGCGCCATGACACCGCAGGAACCGACGCACAGCCGACATGGGACGAGGGAGCAGCCGGGCATGGGGACGGACGGCGCAGCGACGGGACCGGGGCGGCACACCGCGCCCGGCTCCGCGGAACGGCACACCGGGCGGGCGGCACCGCCCCGGCACGGCGGACCGGAGCCCGGGCCCGAGCCGCAGCAGGAGCAGGAGCGGGAGCGGGAGCGGGAGCGGGAGCGGGAGCGGGAGCGGGAGCGGGAGCGGGAGCGGGAGCGGGCACCGGAGCCGCCGGTGGTGCTGCTGTCCACCGCGGACACCGATCTGCTGGCCGCCCGGGCCTCCGGCGCACCGTACCGGATCGGCAACCCGGCCCGGCTGGACCCGGAACGGGACCTGCCGGAGCTGCTGGACGGCGCCGGGGTGGCGGTGCTGCGGCTGCTGGGCGGCCGGCGCGCCTGGGAGGAGGGCGTGGCCGTGCTGCGCGCCGCCGGTGTGCCGTGCGTGCTGCTGGGCGGCGAGGCCGTCCCGGACGCCGAGCTGATGGCCGAGTCCACGGTGCCCGCCGGGGTGGTCGCCGAGGCACTGCGCTACCTGGTGGAGGGCGGCCCGGAGAACCTGGCCGAGCTGGCCCGCTTCCTGTCCGACACGGTGCTGCTCACCGGCAACGGCTTCGCCCCGCCGCGTCCCATGCCGGCCTTCGGGGTGCACGGCGAGCCCTCCGTACTGCCCGGCCGGCCCACGGTGGCGGTGCTGTTCTACCGGGCGCACGAACTGTCCGGGAACACCTCCTTCGTGGAAACCCTGTGCGCGGCGATCGAGCGGCACGGCGCCAACGCCCTGCCCGTCTGGTGCACCTCGCTGCGCGGCGCGGACCCGGCCCTGTTCGGACTGCTGGGCCGGGCCGACGCCCTGGTGACCACGGTGCTGGCCTCCGGCGGCACCCGCCCCGGCGACGCCTCGGCCGGCGGGGACGACGAGACCTGGGACATCGGCGCGCTGGCCGCGCTGGACGTGCCGATCGTGCAGGGCCTGTGCCTGACCGGCGGCCGTGACGCGTGGCTGGCCTCGGACGCGGCCCTGTCCCCCATGGACGCGGCCATGCAGGTGGCCATCCCGGAGTTCGACGGCCGGCTGATCACCGTGCCGTTCTCCTTCAAGGAGGACGGCCCGGACGGCATCCCGGTGTACCGGGCCGATCCGGAACGGGCCGCCCGGGTGGCCGGCATCGCGGTGCGGCACGCCGCGCTGCGCCGCAAGCCGAACGCACAGAAGCGGATCGCGGTCGTCTTCACCGCCTACCCGACCAAGCACTCCCGGGTCGGCAACGCAGTGGGCCTGGACACCCCGGCCTCGGCGGTACGGCTGCTGGACGCGCTGCGCGCCGCCGGCTACCGGGTGACGGACCACCCGGACAGCGGCGACGAGCTGATCCACCGGCTGATCGCGGCCGGCGGGCACGACGTGGAGTGGCTGACCGAGGAGCAGCTCGCCGCCGCTCCGGCCCGCGTGCCGCTCAAGGACTACCGGGAGTGGTTCGCCGCACTCGACCCGGAGCTGCGCGAGGGAATGGTCCGGCACTGGGGCGAGCCGCCCGGCTCCCTCTACACCGACGGCGACGACATCGTGCTGGCGTCCCTGGAGTTCGGCAATGTGCTGCTGATGATCCAGCCGCCACGCGGCTTCGGCGAGAATCCCATCGCCATCTACCACGACCCCGACATGCCGCCCTCGCACCACTATCTGGCGGCCTACCGCTGGCTGGAGCGGAGCTGGGGCGCGGACGCGGTCGTCCACCTCGGCAAGCACGGCACCCTGGAGTGGCTGCCCGGCAAGGGCCTGGGCCTGTCGGCCGGCTGCGCCCCGGACGCGGTGCTGGGCGAGCTGCCGCTGGTCTACCCGTTCATCGTCAACGACCCGGGCGAGGGCACCCAGGCCAAGCGTCGCGGCCACGCCACCGTGGTGGACCACCTGGTGCCGCCGATGGCACGCGCCGACTCCTACGGCGACCTGGCCCGGCTGGAGCAGCTTCTCGACGAGTACGCCCTGGTCAGCGATCTGGACCCGGCCAAGGCACCGGCGGTGCGCAGCCAGATCTGGACCCTGGTCCGGGCGGCCGAGCTGCACCACGACCTCCAGGTGGAACAGCAGCCGGACGAGGACGAGTTCGACGAGTTCGTGATGCACATCGACGGCTGGCTGTGCGAGATCAAGGACGTGCAGATCCGGGACGGCCTGCATGTACTGGGCGCCGCGCCCGCCGGCCCGCCGCGGGTCAATCTGGCGCTGGCGGTGCTGCGCTCGGCACAGGTGTGGGGCGGCGTGGGCGGGGCGCTGCCGGGGCTGCGGGCGGTGCTGGCCGGGCACTTCGGGCTGGACGAGCAGGAGCTGCTGGCCGTGCCCGGTGCCCGGATCACCGTTCCGGCGGCGCTGACCGCGCTGGCCGACGGCCCGGCCCGCACCGCCTCCGACGCCATCGACCTGCTGGAGCATCTGGCCCGGCGGCTGGCCGAGGCCATGGAGGCCCGGGACTGGACCGCGCCGGGCGCGGCCGGGCAGGCGGTGGCCGAGGTGCTCGGCCCCGGCGCGCCGGCGGCGCTGCCCGAGGCGGTGCGGGTGCTGGAGTTCGCCGCCGCCGAGCTGGTGCCCCGGCTGGCCCGCACCACCGACGAGATCGGCCATGTGCTGCGTGCCCTGGACGGCGGGTACGTCCCGGCCGGGCCGTCCGGCTCGCCCACCCGCGGGCTGGTCAATGTGCTGCCGACCGGCCGCAACTTCTACTCCGTCGACCCCAAGGCGATCCCGTCCCGGCTGTCCTGGGAGGTGGGCAGCGCGCTGGCCGATTCGCTGCTGGCCCGTCACCTCGCCGACCACGGCGAGTATCCGCGCTCGGTGGGGCTGACCGTCTGGGGCACCTCCTGCATGCGGACCCAGGGCGACGACATCGCGGAGATCCTGGCCCTGCTGGGCTGCCGCCCGGTCTGGGACGACGCCTCCCGGCGGGTGACCGGCTTCGAGGTCGTGCCGCTGGCCGAGCTGGACGGCGGCCGGCCGCGGATCGATGTCACGGTCCGTATCTCCGGCTTCTTCCGGGACGCCTTCCCGCACGTGGTGACGCTGATCGACGACGCGGTGCGGGCGGTCGCGGAGCTGGACGAGCCGCCGGAGCGGAACCATGTGCGGGCGCACGCCGACCAGGACACCGCCGTGCACGGCGACCGGCGGCGCGCCACCGCCCGCGTGTTCGGCTCCAAGCCGGGCGCGTACGGCGCGGGCCTGCTGCCGCTGATCGACGCCCGCAACTGGCGCAGCGACGCCGACCTGGCCGAGGTGTACGCGGTCTGGGGCGGCTACGCCTACGGCCGCGGCCTGGACGGCCGCCCGGCCCGCGGCGACATGGAGGCCGCCTTCCGCCGCATCCAGGTGGCGGCCAAGAACATCGACACCCGCGAGCACGATCTGGTGGACGCGGACGACTACTTCCAGTACCACGGCGGCATGGTGGCCATGGTGCGGCACCTCACCGGCAGTGCGCCGCAGGCGTACGTGGGCGACAGCGCCACCCCGGAGCGGGTGCGGACCCGGACCCTGGGCGAGGAGACGCACCGGGTCTTCCGGGCCCGGGTGGTCAACCCGCGCTGGATGGCGGCCATGCGCCGGCACGGCTACAAGGGCGCCTTCGAGATGGCCGCCACCGTGGACTACCTGTTCGGGTACGACGCCACCGCCGGGGTGGTGGACGACTGGATGTACGAGCGGCTGGCCGCCGAATACGTCTTCGCCCCGGAGAACCAGGAGTTCATGCGCGCCTCCAATCCGTGGGCGCTGCGCGGCATCGCCGAACGCCTGCTGGAGGCCGCCGACCGCGGCCTCTGGGAGCGGCCCGAGGAGAAGACCCTGGAGGGTCTGCGCGCGGTCTACCTGGAGCTGGAGGGCGATCTGGAGGCCGGACCGGAGGAAGGCCCGGAGAAACGGCCGGAGGGCCTCACATGAGCGGCACGGACGGCACGGACGGCACGCACGGAACAAACGGCAGGAACGGCAGGAACGGCATGAGCGCCGGCACCGCGGACACCTTCACCCCCTACCCCTTCACGGCCATCGTGGGCATGGCGGACCTGCGGCTGGGTCTGCTGCTCAACGCGGTCTCCCCGGCCATCGGCGGCGTGCTGGTGCGCGGCGAGAAGGGCACCGCCAAGTCGACCGCGGTGCGCTCGCTGGCCGCGCTGCTGCCCGAGGTGACGGTGGTGCCCGGCTGCCGCTTCTCCTGCGACCCGGCCGCCCCTGACCCGCACTGCCCGGACGGCCCGCACGTGCCGCGCCCCGGCGCCGGCCGCCCGGCCCGGATGGTGGAACTGCCGGTGGGCGCCTCGGAGGACCGGCTGGTGGGCGCGCTGGACATCGAGCGCGCGCTGACCGAAGGGGTGAAGGCGTTCGAGCCGGGTCTGCTGGCCCAGGCGCACCGCGGCGTGCTGTACGTCGACGAGGTCAATCTGCTGCACGACTTCCTGGTCGATCTGCTGCTGGACGCGGCGGCCATGGGCGCCTGCCATGTGGAGCGGGAGGGCGTGTCCGTGCGGCACGCCGCCCGGTTCCTGCTGGTCGGCACGATGAACCCGGAGGAGGGCGAGCTGCGCCCGCAGCTGCTGGACCGGTTCGGCCTGACGGTGGAGGTGGCCGCCTCCCGGGAGCCCGAGGAGCGGATGGAGGTGGTGCGGCGGCGGCTCGCCCACGACGCCGACCCGGCCGGCTTCGCGGCGGGCTGGGCGGACCAGGAGGAGGCGCTGCGCAAGCGGATCGCCGCGGCCCGCGCCCTGCTGCCGTCGGTGCGGCTGGGCGACGCGGCACTGCGGCAGATCGCGGCCACCTGCGCGGCGTTCGAGGTGGACGGCATGCGGGCGGACATCGTGATGGCGCGGACCGCGACCGCGCTGGCCGCCTGGGCGGGGCGGACCGAGGTGCTGGCGGAGGACGTGCGGCAGGCCGCGCTGCTGGCGCTGCCGCACCGGCGCCGCCGCAATCCGTTCGACGCGCCGGGCCTGGACGAGGAGAAGCTGGACGAGACCCTCGCCGAGTACGCCGGCCCCGGTCCCGGTGACCCCGGCCCGGGGGACGAGGGACACGGGGACGAGGGACACCAGGACGACGGTCCGGACGGGAACGGTCCGGACGAGGATGGCCCCGACGGGGACGGTCCGGACGGGAACGGCGGCGGGGCGGCCGCGGCGCCGCCGCGGGACGACGGCCCCGCGGACGGCTCCGCGGACGGCTCCGCGGACCCGGCCGGTGCCGGCTCCGGCGGCACCGGCTCCCCCGGTGGCAGCGGCGCCGCCGCCGAGCAGTCCGCCGTCCCGGCCGGTGAGCCGTTCGCCGCCCGGGTGCTGTCCGTCCCCGGTATCGGCGAGGGCGCGGCCGGCCGCCGCTCCCGCGCCCGCACGGACCACGGCCGCTCCACCGGCGCCCGCCGCCCTCGCGGCCCGCTCACCGCGCTCCACCTGCCCGCCACCCTGCAGGCCGCCGCCCCGCACCAGCACGCCCGCGGACGCACCGGCCGCGGCCTGGTGATCCGCCGGGACGACCTGCGCCAGGCGGTGCGCGAGGGCCGCGAGTCCAACCTGGTGCTGTTCCTGGTGGACGCCTCCGGCTCGATGGCGGCCCGGCAGCGCATGGGCGCGGTCAAGGGCGCCGTGCTGTCCCTGCTGCTGGACGCCTACCAGCGCCGCGACAAGGTCGGCCTGGTCACCTTCCGGGGCAGCGGCGCCGAGGTGGCGCTGCCGCCCACCTCCTCGGTGGACGCGGCGGCCGCCCGGCTGGCCGCCCTGCCCACCGGCGGCCGGACCCCGCTGGCGGCCGGCCTGCTCACCGCCCGGGAGACGCTGCGGGTGGAGCGGCTGCGCGATCCGGCCCGCCGCCCGCTGCTGGTCGCGGTCACCGACGGCCGGGCCACCGGCGGCCCCGAACCGCTCCCCCGGGCCTGGCACGCGGCGCGCCTGCTGGCCGCCGACGGCACCGCCTCGGTAGTCATCGACTGCGAGACCGGGCCGGTGCGGCTGGGCCTGGCCGGCGGCCTGGCGGCCCGGCTCGGCGGCCCGGCGGTGGCCCTGGAGGAGCTGCGCGCCGAGGCGGTCACCGCCGCCGTGCAGGCCATGACCGGACAACGCCGTCGTCCGGCCCTGGCCGGAACTTCCGCCGACGGACCGAGGAGGGCCGCGTAATGCCGAAGGGACAGCCGGCGACCGTGCCGGACGACGGGCTCACCACCCGGCAGCGCCGCAACCGGCCGCTGCTGGCGGTGCACACCGGCACCGGCAAGGGAAAATCCACGGCCGCCTTCGGGCTGGCGCTGCGCGCCTGGAACCAGGGCTGGCCGGTCGGGGTATTCCAGTTCGTCAAGTCCGCCAAGTGGCGGGTGGGCGAGGAACGCGCGCTGCGGGTGCTGGGCGCCTCCGGCGAGGGCGGCACGGTGGTCTGGCACAAGATGGGCGAGGGCTGGTCGTGGGTGCAGCGTTCCCCCGCCACCAGCGAGGAGGCCGCCCGGGAGGGCTGGGCGCAGGTGCGGCGCGATCTGGAGGCCGAGACCTACCGGTTCTACGTGCTGGACGAGTTCACCTACCCCATGCACTGGGGCTGGGTGGACACCGGCGAGGTGGTCGCCGCGCTGCGGTCCCGTCCCGGCACCCAGCATGTGGTGATCACCGGGCGCAACGCGCCGCCCGGGCTGATCGAGGCGGCCGATCTGGTGACCGAGATGGGCAAGGTCAAGCACCCCATGGACAGCGGCCAGAAGGGCCAGCGGGGCATCGAATGGTGACGCGGGTGCCGACGGGGACGGACGGCCGTGGCGGGCGGCGCACCCCGGCTGCGGCTGCGACTGCGACTGCGGTTGCGGCCGGGGGCGAGGGCGGCCCGGCGGCCCGGGTGCCGCGGCTGGTGATCGCCGCGCCCGCCTCGGGCAGCGGCAAGACCACGGTGGCGACCGGGCTGATGGCCGCCTTCACCGCCGCCGGACTGGCCGTCTCCCCGCACAAGGTCGGCCCGGACTACATCGACCCGGGCTACCACGCGCTGGCCACCGGCCGCCCGGGCCGCAATCTGGACGCCTTCCTCTGCGGTCCGGAGCTCATCGCCCCGCTGTTCCGGCACGGCGCGGCCGGCGCCGGCCTGGCGGTGGTGGAGGGCGTGATGGGCCTGTACGACGGCGCCTCCGGGGAGGGCGAACTGGCCTCCACCGCGCAGGTGGCCAAGGCGCTGCGGGCGCCGGTGATCCTGGTGGTGGACGCCTCCTCGCAGTCCCGCTCGGTGGCCGCGCTGGTGCACGGCTTCGCCTCCTGGGACCCGGAGGTGCGGGTGGCCGGGGTGATCCTCAACAAGGTGGGCTCGCCCCGGCACGAGGAACTGCTCCGGGAGGCGCTGGACCACTCCGGGGTCCCGGTGCTGGGCGCGCTGCACCGCGCGCAGCGCATCCGCACGCCCTCCCGCCATCTCGGCCTGGTGCCGGTGGCCGAGCGGCGGGCCGAGGCCGCCGAGGCGGTGGCGGCCATGGCCGAACGGGTCCGGGCGGGCGTGGACCTGGAGGCGGTGCTCGCGCTGGCGCGCGGAGCGCCGCCGCTGCCCGGCGCCCCCTGGACGCCCCCGGTCCCGGCCCCGACGCGGGCCGCGCCCACGGCCGGTACCCGCCCGGTGATCGCCGTGGCCGGCGGCCCCGCCTTCACCTTCGGCTATGCCGAACACCCGGAACTGCTGCACGCGGCGGGCGCCGAGGTGGCCGTCTTCGACCCGCTGCGCGACGAGCGGCTGCCGGAGGGGACCGCCGGCCTGGTCATCGGCGGCGGCTTCCCCGAGGTCTACGCGGCCGAACTGTCCGCCAACGAGCCGCTGCGCGCGGCGGTCGCGGCACTGGCCGCGTCCGGCGCGCCGGTGGCGGCCGAGTGCGCCGGGCTGCTCTACCTGGCCCGGTCGCTGGACGGCCGCCCGATGTGCGGGGTGCTGGACGCCGAGGCCCGGATGTCGGACCGGCTCACGCTCGGCTACCGGCGGGCCGTGGCGGTGCACGACAGCGTTCTGGCCGCGGCCGGGACCCGGGTGCACGGCCACGAGTTCCACCGCACGGCGCTCGTCCCGGGCGCGGGTGAGGTGCCGGCCTGGGGGCTGCTGTCTCCGGAGCGCCGGACCGAGGGCCACGTCTGCGGCGGGGTGCACGCCTCGTACCTCCATCTGCACTGGGCGGCCCACCCGGAGCTGGCCGCCCGCCTGGTGCGGCACGCCGCCCGCGCCGACCCGGTCACCGCGTCCGGCCCCCGTGACGCCGCCGGCAGCCCCGGCGCCGCTTTCCCTTCTCTCTCCTCCGTCACCTCCTCCACCTCCGCCAGCGAAGGAGCCTGAGCACCATGAGCACCGGCAGCGAGCCCCGGCTGATCGGGGTGGGCATGGGCCCGGGCGATCCGGAACTCGTCACGGTCCGGGGCGTGCGCGCGCTGCGCGAGGCCCCGGCAATCGTGGTGCCCGTGCTGGACACCGGCGAACAGGGCCGCGCCGAGGCCACCGTGCGGCAGCACGTCCCGGGCGGGAAGCTGGTCCGGGTCGTCTTCGCGCTCAACGAGCGCACCGACCGGGCACGCCGGGAGGCCGCCTGGGACGCGGCCGGAGAGCGTGTCGCCGCGCTGCTGCGCGAGCACGGCACGGTGGCCTTCGCCACCATCGGCGATCCCAACGTCTACTCCACCTTCGGCTACCTTGCCCAGACCGTGACCGGGCTGCTCCCGGGAGTGCGGATCGAGACGGTGCCCGGGATCACCGCCATGCAGGACCTGGCCGCGCGCTCCGGCGCGGTGCTCACCGAGGGCACCGAGCCGCTGACCCTGGTCCCGGTGACCGCGGGCTCCGGTGTGCTGCGCGCCGCCCTGGACGGACCGGGCACGGTGGTGGCCTACAAGTTCGGCCGGCGGGCCGGTGAGGTGGCGCAGGCGCTGCGGGACACCGGGCGGCTGGCCGACGCGGTCTGGGGCGCCTCGCTCGGTCTGCCCGGCGAATCGATCCGCCCGGCCGCCGACCTGGCCGGTGCCGGACCGCTGCCGTATCTGGCCACCCTGCTGGCGCCGCCGCGCCGCACCACCCGGGGCGGCAAGCTGTGACCCCCGCCGCCGGTCCGTCCGGGGCAGCGGCCGCGGTGACCTTCGTGGGCGCCGGGCCGGGCGCCGCCGACCTGCTGACCTTCCGCGCCGCCCGGGCCATCGCCGGGGCGGACATCGTGATCTGGGCGGCCAGCCTGGTGCACCCGGACGTGCTCGGCCACGCCCGCCCGGAGGCGGAGATCCTGGACTCGGCGGGGATGTCCCTGGAGGACGTGGTCGCGGTCTACCGGCGCGCCCGGGACGCGGGCCTGCGGGTGGCACGGGTGCACTCCGGCGATCCGGCACTGTGGGGCGGCACCCAGGAACAGATCGACCGCTGCCGCGAACTGGGCATCGAGGTGGAGGTGGTGCCGGGCGTCTCGGCGTTCTCGGCGGTCGCCGCGCTGGTCCGGCGGGAGCTGACCATTCCGGAGGTCGCGCAGTCGGTGATCCTCACCCGGCTGGGCGGCGGCAAGACGCCGATGCCGCCCGGGGAGGAGGTGCGGGAGTTCGCCCGGCACGGCACCACCATGGCGGTGTTCCTCTCCGCCGCCCGGTCCGGTCAGCTCGCCGCCGAACTGCTGGAGGGCGGCTATCCGACGGACACCCCGGTGGTGATCGCCCACCAGGCGACCTGGCCGGAGGAACTGCTGCTGCACTGCACGGTCGGCACGCTGGAGGAGACGGTCAAGCGGCACCGGCTGTGGAAGCACACGCTGTTCCTGGTCGGCCCCGCGCTGTCCGCCTCCGGCACCCGCTCGCATCTGTACCACCCGGGGCACTTCCACGGCTTCCGCCGGGCCGACCCGGCCGCCCGCGAGCGGCTGCGCGCCGGGCGCCGCGGCCCGGCGCCCGGCGGCGGGAGCGAGGCCGGGGATGGGTGAGCACAGCCGGCCGGAGCTGCGGGAGCCGGATCTGCCGCGCACCATGAAGCAGCGGCCCAAGGCGCTGCGCACCGGCTGGACGACCGGCACCTGCGCCTCGGCCGCGGCCCGCGCCGCCGCCCTGCACCTGGTCACCGGCCGGCCGCAGCGCTGGGTCGAGGTGGCGCTCCCCTCCGGGCGCCGCGTCACCTTCGCCGTGGAGCGGAGCGAGCGGCTGCGCCCCGGCCGCACCGAGGCGGTGGTGGTCAAGGACGCCGGGGACGACCCGGACGTCACCCACGGCTCGCACCTGACCGCCACCCTGGCCTGGCGGGACCGGCCCGGCCTGGAGCTGCACGGCGGCATCGGCGTCGGCGTGGTCACCAGGCCCGGCCTCGGCCTGGAGGTCGGCGGCCCGGCCATCAATCCCGTGCCGCGCCGCATGATCACCCAGGCGGTGCAGGAGGTGATCGACACCGGCGCCCGGGGCGTGGACGTCACCATCAGCGTGCCGGACGGCGAGATCCGTGCCCGGAAGACCACCAACGGCAGACTCGGCATCATCGGCGGGATCTCCATCCTGGGCACCACCGGGATCGTGCGGCCGTTCTCCACCGCCTCCTGGCGGGCGAGCGTGGAGCAGGCCGTGTCGGTGGCCGCCGCCCAGGGCGTGCCCGCGGTGGTGCTGTGCACCGGGGGCCGGACCGAGAAGGGCGCCATGGCGCTGCTGCCCGGGCTGCCGCCGGTGGCGTTCGTCGAGGTCGGGGACTTCACCGGGGCGGCGCTGCGCCGCGCGGCCGGTCACGGCGTGGAGCGGGTGGTGTTCGTCGGCATGGCGGGCAAGCTGACCAAGCTGGCCGCCGGAGTGCTGATGACCCACTACACCCGCTCCCGGGTGGACACCTCGGTGCTCGGCGCGGTCACCCGGGCGGCCGGCGGCTCCGGTGAGCTGGCGGAACGGGTGGGCGGGGCCAATACCGCGCGCCACGCCTACGAACTGTGGGAGCAGGCAGGGGTGCTGGCCGCCGCCGGTACGGAGCTGTGCCGCCGGGTCGCCGAGGTGCTCTCCCGCTTCACCGAGGGGCGCGTCGCCGCCGAGGCGGCCCTGGTGGACTTCACCGGCCGCACCCTGGTCGCCGCGGCCGGCGGCGGCCCGGACGGCGGGAGGCTGCTCCCGTGATCACGGTCACCGGAACCGGAACCGGAACCGGCACCGGCACCGGCGCCCCGCCGGGCCCGGGCAGCGGCACGGGCACCGGCACGGCCGGCGCCGCCGTCCCGGCCCCCACCCTCGCCGTGGGCGCCCGCCGCCATCTCGACGCCTCCGGGCTGCCGCCCGGCGTGCCGCGCCTCGCACTCGGCCCGCTGGCCCCGGCCCTGGACGCCATCGCCGCGCACCGCGCCCGGCTCGGCGCGGCCGCCCGGGTCCTGGTGCTGGCCTCCGGAGACCCCGGCTTCTTCGGCATCGTGCGGGCCCTCGCGGAGCGGTTCGGCCCGGACGCCCTGGACGTGCGCCCCTCGGTTCCCTCGGTGGCGCTGGCCTTCGCCCGCGCCGGGCTGCCCTGGGACGACGCGGCGGTGGTCAGCGCGCACGGCCGGGACCCGCGTACCGCCCTGCACGTCTGCCTGGCACATCCCAAGACCGCGGTGCTCACCGGGCCCGGCGCCGGCCCGGCCGAGCTCGGCGCCGCCCTGGACCGGCTCGGCGCCCGGCGGACCCTGCTGGTGGCGAGCGCGCTGGGCGGCGACCGGGAACGGCTGGTCCGCTGCTCACCCGGCGAGGCGGCCGCCCGCGACTGGCCCGGCCCGGTGAACGTGCTGCTCTGCCTCGACCCGGCGAGGACGCTGGCCCCGGCCGCCCGCACCCTCGCCGGGCCGCCGGCCGGCCCGGCCCGCTGGGCGCTGCCGGAGCGGGAGTTCGCCCACCGGGACGAGATGGTCACCAAGGCGGAGGTGCGGGCGCTGGCGCTGGCCCGGCTCGGGCCCCGCCTCGGGGACCTGGTGTGGGACATCGGCGCCGGCAGCGGCTCGGTGGCCGTGGAGTGCGCCCGGTTCGGTGCCGCTGCCGTCGCCGTGGAGAAGTCCGCCGAGGCCGTGGAGCTGTGCCGGGTCAATGCCGCCGCGCACGGCGTGGACGTCCTGACCGTGCACGGCACGGCGCCGGACGCGCTGGACGGACTGCCGGACCCGGACGCGGTGTTCCTCGGCGGCGGCGGGGCGGACCTGCCGGAGATCGCGGCCCGGGCCGCGCGCCGGGTGCGCCGCACCGTGGTGGTGGCGCTGGCCGCGCTGGAGCGGGTCCCCCTCGCCCGGGAGGCGCTGGCCGGAGCCGGGCTCGCCGTCGACGGCGTGCTGCTGCACGCCTCCCGGCTGGCGCCGCTGCCCGGCGGCGTGCGGCGCCTGGCCCCCCTCAACCCCGTCTTCCTGCTCTGGGGCGACCGCCCCGGACCCGCCGGACGGCACCGACCGGACCAGCAAGGAGCCCTCTCGTGATCGGACTGATCTCCGCGACCGCCGCCGGGGCCGCCGCCCGCGACCGGCTGGCGTCCGCCTGGCCCGGCCGGACCCGGGTCTACCGGGAGCCGGGCGGCCCCGCCGAGGCGGTGCGGCGGGCCTTCGCCGAGTGCGACCAGGTGGTGTGCTTCCTGGCCACCGGTGCGGTGGTGCGGCTGATCGCCCCGCTGCTGGCGGGCAAGGACAGCGATCCGGGCGTGGTGTGCGTGGACGAGGCCGGACGGCACGCGGTGGCACTGCTCGGCGGCCACGCGGGCGGGGCCAACCGGCTCGCGGCCGAGGTCGCCGACGCCCTGCCGGGCTGCATTCCGGTGATCACCACGGCCACCGACGCGGCCGGCATACCGGGCCTGGACACCCTCGGCCTGCCGGTGGAGGGCGCGGTCGCGGCCGTGGGCCGGGCCCTGCTGGACGGCGGGCCGGTGGTGCTGGAGGCGGACGCCCGCTGGCCGCTGCCCGCGCTCGGCACCGGCATCGTGGAGCCCTCGCCGCCGGAGCGGTCTCCCGTGCCACCGCCGCTGCCCGCCGGGGACGCCGCCACGGCCGCGGCCGCGCCCTTCGTGCTGGCGGTCACCGACCGGCTGCTCCCCGAGCGGCCCCGCACCGCCGTGCTCCGGCCGCCCTCGCTGGTCGTGGGCGTCGGCGCCAGCCGGGACGTGCCCGCCGGGGAAGTGCTCGCGCTGGTCCGGGAATCGCTGGCCGCCGCCGGCCTCTCCGCGCGCAGTGTGGCGGCGCTGGCCACCGTGGACGCCAAGGCCGGCGAGCCCGGTCTGCTGGCCGCCGCCGAACGGCTCGGCGTGGAGCTGGTCACCTTCCCGGCCGGGGAACTGGCCGGCATCGAGGTGCCCAACCCCTCCGACCACCCGCGCCGGGCCGTGGGCACGCCGTCGGTGGCGGAGGCCGCGGCCCTGGCCGCGGCCGGCCCCGGCGGCGAACTGCTGCTGCCCAAGCGCAAGTCCGCCCCGGCGGACGGCCGTGCCGCCATGGCCACCTGTGCGGTGGCCCGGCGCCGCCCGCGCGGCCGGCTGGCGGTCGTCGGGCTCGGTCCCGGCGCCCGCGACCTGCTCACCCCGCGCGCCCGTGCGGAGCTGCGCCGGGCGTCCGTGGTGGTCGGCCTGGACCAGTACGTGGCGCAGATCCGGGATCTGCTGCGGCCGGGCACCCGGGTGCTGGAGTCCGGGCTCGGCGCGGAGGAGGAACGCGCCCGGACCGCCGTGGCGCAGGCCCGCGCGGGCCATGCCGTGGCGCTGATCGGCAGCGGCGACGCCGGTGTCTACGCGATGGCCGCACCGGCCCTGGCCGAGGCGTCCACGGACATCGATGTGGTGGGCGTGCCCGGCATCACCGCCGCGCTGGCCGCGGCGGCCCTGCTCGGTGCCCCCCTCGGCCACGACCACGTGTCCCTGAGCCTCTCCGACCTGCACACGCCCTGGGAGGTCATCGAGCGCCGGGTCCGGGCCGCGGCCGAGGCCGATCTCGTGGTGACCTTCTACAACCCGCGCAGCCGGGGCCGGGGCTGGCAGTTGCCCAAGGCGCTGGGCATGCTGGCCGAGCACCGGTCACCGGACACCCCGGTCGGCGTGGTGCGCAACGCGTCCCGGCCCGGCGAGCGGGTCCGGCTCACCACGCTCGCCGCGCTCGACCCCTCGGTGGTGGACATGATGACGGTGGTGACGGTGGGCAACACGGCCACCCGCACGGTCGCCGGACGGATGGTCACCCCGCGCGGCTACCGCTGGCAGCGGGAGCCGGGACGGTGACCGCGCGCCCGCCTCGCGGCCTCCCCGCAGCGCTCCCCGCGGCCGGTGGGCACCGGCCGGCCGGCGGCGTGCCCGGCGGCGCGGAGCCCGCGGTCCCCGCCGCGGACGCCACCGCGCCGGACGCGGGGCCGCCGGACGCGGGGCCGCCGGTCCCGGAGCGGCAGGCACCCGTCCGCGTCACCGCCGCCTGCGCGGGCTGCGGAGCCTGCCTGCTGACCTGCCCGACGCACGCCATACGCCCCGCCGGGGGCGCCCTGCTGGTCCGCGCCGGGCTGTGCACCGGCTGCGGCGAGTGCATCGAGGTGTGCCCGGCCGACGCCATCGAGGAGCGCCCATGACGCCCGTCCCCGGCCCGCCCGCCCGGACCGTGCACCCGATCGAGGAGGAGTCCTACCGCATCCTGCGGTCCCGGCTGGACACCTCCGGCCTTCCCCCGCTGACCCGGGCGGTGGTCGAGCGGGTGATCCACGCCAGCGCCGATCTCGGCTACGCCGCCGACCTGGTCACCGACGAGGCGGCGCTGCGTGCCGCCCACACCGCCCTGCACCGGGACGGTGCCCCGGTGGTGACCGATGTCGAGATGGTGGCCGCCGGGATCACCCGCCGCCGGGCGGTCTGCCGGCTCGCCGGGGCGGCGGCCGATCCGGGGGCCGGCCTGACCCGCAGCGCGCACGCCGTCCGGCTGGCGCTGGAGGAGGTGGGCCCCGGCGCGGTCTGGGTGGTCGGGTGCGCGCCGACCGCCCTGTTCGAGCTGCTCTCCCTGGCGTCCGCCGCCCGCCCGGCCCTGGTGGTCGGGCTGCCGGTGGGCTTCGTCGGCGCGGCGGAGAGCAAGGCCGCACTGCGCGCCAGCGGCCTGCCGGCCGTCAGCAATCTGTCCGAGAAGGGCGGTTCCGCGGTGGCCGCGGCCGCCGTCAATGCCCTGCTGTACACCGAGGAGATCCCGTGACGACCCCGCCCGCCCTGCTGATCGCCGGCCATGGAACCCGGGACCCCGGGGGCGCCGAGGCGTTCCGCGCCTTCGTGCGCGACCTGGCCCGCCGCAACCCGGGCCTGCCCGTCGCGGGCGGCTTCATCGAGCTGTCCCCGCCGCCGCTGGCCGAGGCGGTGGCCGGACTGGCCGCCCAGGGGGTGCGGCGGTTCGCGGCCGTGCCGCTGATGCTGGTGGCCGCCGGCCACGCCAAGGGCGACATCCCCGCGGCGCTGGCCCGGGAGAAGCAGCGGCACCCGGGCATCTCGTATGCCTACGGGCGTCCGCTGGGGCCGCATCCGGATCTGCTGCGGGTGCTGGACCGGCGCCTGGACGAGGCGCTGGGCGTCGCCGATGCCGGGCCCGCCGCCCGGAAGGCGGCCCGGGCGGAGACCACCGTGCTGCTGGTGGGCCGTGGTTCCACCGATCCGGACGCCAACTCCGAGGTGTTCAAGGCGGCCCGGCTGCTGTGGGAGGGCCGCGGCCCGGCGGGCGTGGAGACGGCCTTCGTGTCGCTGGCCGCGCCCGATGTCCCGGCCGGGCTGGACCGCTGTCTGCGGCTGGGCGCGCGGCGGATCGTGGTGCTGCCGTACTTCCTGTTCACCGGCGTGCTGCCGGACCGGGTGCGCGACCAGGCCGCGGAGTGGGCGGCGGCCCACCCGGACGTCCGGGTGGACACCGCCGGGGTGATCGGGCCGGCCGACGAGCTGGCCGGCCTGGTGCTGGCCCGCTACCGGGAGGCGCTCACCGGGGACGTCCGGATGAACTGCGACGCCTGCGTGTACCGCATCGCGCTGCCCGGCTTCGAGGACCGGGTGGGCAGCCCGCAGCAGCCGCACCACCACCCGGACGACCCGGCCCACCCGCACCACCACGCCCCTCACCCCGCACACCACCACGGCGGCCATGCACACACCCACTGAGACCGGTGCCGGCAGCGGCACCGGCGCCGCCCCGGGAACCGGGCACGATCTGCGGCATCACGGAGACGCCGAGGTACGGGAGGCCGGGGCGGGGCTGACCGACCTGGCGGTGAACGTCCGGGCCGGCACTCCCCCGGAGTGGCTGCGGGAGCGGATCGCCGCCTCGCTGACCGGCCTGGCCGCCTACCCGGACGGCCGGGCGGCCCGCGCCGCCGTGGCCCGCCGGCACGGCCTGGAGCCGGACCGGGTGCTGCTGACGGCGGGCGCGGCCGAGGCGTTCGTGCTGCTGGCCCGCGCCCTTCCGGCGTCCCGGCCGCTGGTGGTGCATCCGCAGTTCACCGAGCCGGAGGCAGCGCTGCGGGACGCCGGACACACCGTCACCCGGCTGCTGCTGCCGGGTGACGCGGGATTCCGGCTGGACCCGGCGGCCGTGCCCGGCGACGCCGATCTGGTGGTGCTGGGCAACCCCACCAACCCGACCTCGGTGCTGCACCCGGCCGAGGCGGTGACCGCGCTGGCCCGGCCCGGCCGCACCGTGGTGGTGGACGAGGCGTTCATCGACGCGGTGCCCGGCGAACGGGAGTCGGTGGCGGGCCGGGTGGACCGGGTCCCGGGGCTGGTGGTGCTGCGCAGCCTGACCAAGACCTGGGGGCTGGCCGGGCTGCGCGTCGGCTATGTGCTGGCGGCCCCGGAGACGGTGGCCGCGCTGGAGCGGGCACAGCCGCTGTGGCCGGTGTCCACGCCCGCGCTGGCCGCGGCCGAGGCGTGCTGCACGCCCCGGGCGCTGGCCGAGGCGGAGGCCGCGGCCCTGGCGGTCGCCGCCGACCGGCGGTATCTGCTGGACCGGCTGGCCGGGTTCGCCGGGCTGCGTGCCGCCGTGCCCGATCCCCGGGGGCCGTTCGTGCTGGTCCGCTGCGCCCGGCCGGCCGATCCGCTGCGGCTGCGGCTGCGCGGACTGGGCTTCGCGGTGCGGCGCGGCGACACCTTCCCGGGACTCGACGGCCACTGGCTGCGCCTGGCGGTCCGGGACCGCGGCACCACGGACGCGTTCGTCGCCGCCCTCACCGCCGCCGGCCTGTCCTGATCCCGGGTCCGATCGGTCCCGCTTCCCGCAGCCCATTCCCCGGCGTGTCGCCCGGCGGCGGGCGGGGGCGCACAGGTCACCGGGCCGGGCACCGGCCGGCAGCGGTGAAGACGGGGAGTTGCAAAGTCCTCATAGGGGGATGAAACGGTACAGTACGCCTGTTGTTGCGCCGTGCCGATCCCCTGACACACCGTGGAAAGAGGACAATTGGTAGATCACACTCTTTCCGGCGACGCTGCCGCCGCCGGTGCCGCCGCCGGTACCGGCCCTGCCGGCGGGCTGGACCGGATCATCGACGAGGTGATCGCCCCGGCCGCCGAGGAGGTGGACCGGGCCGGCCGCTTCCCGCGGGAGTCCGTCGACGCCCTGGCCCGGGCCGGCGTGCTGGGCATGACGGTCGGCACCGACGCCGGCGGCCCGGGCGCCACCACCGCCGACGCCGCCCGGGTGGTGGAGCGCCTGGCCGGCGCCTGCGGCTCCACCGCCATGGTGGTGCTGATGCACTACGCCGCCACCGCGGTCATCGACGCCCACGGGCCCGGCGAGATCCGGCGGGCCATCGCCAAGGGCGCCCACCTGTCCACCCTCGCCTTCTCCGAGTCCGGCTCCCGCAGCCACTTCTGGGTGCCCCTGTCCACCGCCACCGCCCTGCCCTCCGGCCGGGTCCGCCTGGACGCCGACAAGTCGTGGGTCACCTCGGCCGCCGAGGCGGACACCCTGGTGTGGTCCAGCCGCCCGCTGGACCCCCGCGCCGCCGGAGCCATGACGCTGTGGCTGGTCCCCGGCGACTCCCCCGGCCTGCGCACCGCCGGCCCGTTCGACGGCTTCGGTCTGCGCGGCAACGGCTCCACCCCGGTGTCGGCACGGGAGGTGACGGTGCCCGCGTCCGCCCGGCTCGGCGCGGACGGCGCCGGCCGGGACATCGCGCTGGCCACCGCGCTGCCCTGCTTCCTCGTCCTGAACGCCGCGTTCTCCCTCGGCGTGATGGAGTCGCTGACCGCCGCGGCCGCCCGCCACCTCACCGGCACCCGCCTGGCCCATCTGGACGAGACGCTGGCCGACCAGCCGGTCGCCCGCGCCGGGTTCGCCCGGCTGCGGCTGCGCACCGACACCGTGCGGGCGTTCCTGCACGACACCCTGGCCGCGCTCGCGGACGGCCGCGAGGACGGAATGCTCCGGGTCCTCCAGGTCAAGGCCGTGGCCGCCGAGGCCGCCGCCGAGGTCGGCGACGGCGTGATGCGGCTGTGCGGCGGCTCCGCCTTCCGCCGCGGGCCGGGCATCGAACGCCGCTTCCGCGACGCCCTCGCCTCCCGGGTGATGGCGCCCACCACCGAGGCCCTGCACGAACTCACCGCCCGCGCCGCACTGGGCCGCGCCCTGTTCCCGGAGCCCGCATGACCGGCACACTGCTCATGGGCGCGGTCGCCTACGACCCCAAGGCCGTCACCATCTGGTCCGGCTTCCGCGCCTGGCTCACCGGCCGGGGCCTGCCCTTCGACTTCGTGCTGTACTCGCACTACGAGCGGCAGGCCGAGGACCTGGCGGACGGCCGGCTGCACGCCGCCTGGCACTCCCCGCTGGCCTGGGTGCGCTCGGCCCGGCTGGCCGCCGCCCGGGGCACCGCGCTGCGCCCGCTGGTCATGCGGGACACCGACCGCGACCTGCGGTCGGTGATCGTGGTGCGGGCCGGGTCCCGCCACCACCGGGCCGCCGACCTCAAGGGGGAGACGGTGGCCACCGGCGCGGTGGACTCCCCGCAGGCCACCCTGCTGCCGCTGGCCCTGCTGCGCCGGCACGGGCTGCGCCCCGGCGAGGACTTCCGGGTGCTGCGCCACGACACCGGCACCGGCCTGCACGGCGACCACATCGGCGGCGAACGGGACGCCGCCCGCGCCCTGATGTCCGGCGAGGCCGCCGCCGCCTGCCTGTCCGACGCCTCGCACCTGCTGTTCACCCGGGACGGCACCCTGCCGCCCGGAGCCACCCGGCTGCTGGACCGCACCGAGCCGTACGACCACTGCGTGCTGGCGGCCGGTCATGCCGCCGCCCCCGGCCTGTCCGGTGAGCTCACCCGGCTGCTGCTGTCCATGGACTGTGCCGACCCCGCGGTGCGGCGCCTGTTCGACCTGGAGGGGCTGACCGCCTGGCTGCCGGGCCGCACCGAGGGCTACGCCGCCCTGTCCGCCGCCGTCACCGAGGCGGGCTTCTACGACGAGCACGGCCGGATCACCGCCCGGGAGTACCGGCCATGAGCACCCAGGACACCAGTGTCGGCACCGGCACCGGCTCCGGCCCCGTGCTGGACCTGGCCGGGCTGGGCTTCGACCAGGGCGCCCACCTGCTGGTGCGGCGCGCCCTGTCCGGGCTGCCGCCCGGCGCCGTGCTCGGCGTGGCCGGCCACGATCCGGCACTCCCCGTCCACCTGGCCGCATGGTGCCGCCGCGAGGGCCACCGCACGGTCCCCGGCCCGTTCCCCGACCCCCGGGTGCGGGCCACGGTGCGGCGCGGCCGGCGGGAGACGGACCGCTGGCGGGGCGCGGAACGCGCCGGCGCCCCCGGACCGGACGGCGTGGTCGCCCGGCCGCCCGCGCACTGGGGCCCGGCCGCACGCGGCGCCCTGGTCGAGGCCGGCGGCCCCGATCTGCCGTGCGACGTGGCCGACCGGGATCTGGCCTGGACCGATCTCGCGCCCCGGCTGTACGCGCACGCCGCCTCCGCCCAGTGGGACCCGGCCACCGCCGTGGACTGGTCGGCGCCGTTCGCCCTGCCCTCCGAGATCGAGGACGCGGTCGTGCAGGTGATGACGTATCTGGTGGAGAACGAGCAGACCGCGCTGGTGATCCCGGCCCGGCTGCTGGCCCGGGTGCACCCGCACTTCCGGGAGGTGCTGCAACTGCTGGCCGTGCAGGCCGCCGACGAGGCCCGCCACGTGGAGGTGTTCACCCGCCGGGCGCTGCTGCGCGGCGGCCGGATGGGCACCTCCTCGGCCGGCGGGCGCGCCTCCCTGGCCTCGCTGCTCGCCGAACCGGATTTCTCCCTGGCGTCGTTCCTGCTGTCGGTGCTGGGCGAGGGCAGCTTCCTGAGCCTGCTGGCCTTCCTCGACCGGTACGCACCGGACCCGGTGACCCGCCGGGTCGCCCGGCTGGCCCGCCAGGACGAGGCCCGTCATGTGGCCTTCGGCGTCGCCCATCTGGCCCACCGGGCGGAACGCGACCCGGGGCTGCACGGGCGGCTGCGCGGCGCCGTGGAACGCCGCCACGACGCGCTCGCCGACACCGCCGGCCTCAACGACGACGTCTTCGACTCCCTGGTCGTGCTGGCCGCCGGCTCGTGGACGCCGGAGGCCATCGCCCGCGGCCACCGCGCCGTGCTCCGGCTGCGGGCCGAGATGGACGAAGGCCGCAGACACCGGCTGGCCCGGCTGGGTTTCCCCGACGACGAGGCCGCCGAGCTGTCCGCCCTGCACACCCGGAATTTCATGTAGCCGCGCGGCGCCGCCTCACCCGGGCGGAGCAGGGCGCGGTTTCACCGCCGCGTGCCGGGGGGACTCCTGACCGGCGGCGGCCGGCACGGCGGCGCCCGTCCGCCCTGCCCGGCACCGCCGCACAACACCTGCACCACAGGCCGGAGACATGCCGGAACACACCTCCCCCGACACCCCGAAGACACCGCGGACCGCGCAGCCCGCGCGGACCACGCAGCCCGCGCAGCCCGCGCAGCCCGCGCAGGCGCTGCAGACCGCGAGGACACCGGCGCCGCCCCCGGAGACCGGGCGGGCCGGCGGAGCCGGCGAGCGGGTCTTCACCGCCCTGGACCGCCGGTTCGCGCTCGCTTCGCTCGGCAAGGGGCTGCGCAAGGTCTTCCCCGACCACTGGGCCTTCCTGCTCGGCGAGATCGCCCTGTACTCCTTCGTCGTCCTGCTGCTCTCCGGTACGTTTCTCGCCCTGTTCTTCGACCCGTCCATGGCGCGGGAACCCTACGACGGCTCCTACGTGCCGCTGCGGGGGCAGCTCACCTCGCAGGCCTACGCCTCCACGGTCGACCTCGGCTTCGACATCCGCGGCGGCCTGCTGATGCGCCAGATCCACCACTGGGGCGCCCTGGTGTTCGTCGCGGCCATCGTCTGCCACCTGCTGCGCATCTTCTTNCGCGGCCATCGTCTGCCACCTGCTGCGCATCTTCTTCACCGGTGCCTTCCGCCGCCCGCGGGAGGGCAACTGGGCGGTCGGCGTGACGCTGCTGCTGATCGCCATCGCGGAGGGCTTCTGCGGCTACTCGCTCCCCGACGACCTGCTCTCCGGCACCGGGCTGCGCACCACACAGGGCGTCCTGCAGTCCGTCCCGGTGGCCGGCACCTGGCTGACCCTCCTGGTCTTCGGCGGGGAGTTCCCCGGCGACGAGATCATCCCGCGCCTGTTCCTGGCGCATGTGCTGCTGCTGCCGGGACTGCTGATCGCCCTGATCACCGTGCACATCTTCCTGATCGTCAGGCTCAAGCACACCCAGTGGGCCCGCACCGGCCGGACCAACCGCAATGTGGTGGGCAAGCCCATGTTCCCCGCCTACGCCGCCAAGAGCACCGGGCTGTTCCTGCTGGTGGCCGGCGTGCTGACGCTGATGGCGGCGACCATGCAGATCAACCCGGTGTGGCTGGTCGGCCCCTACCGCCCCGACCAGGTGTCCACGGATTCGCAGCCGGACTGGTACCTGGGCTTCGTCGAGGGCGCGCTGCGGCTGATGCCCGGCGCCGAGACCGTGGTGTGGGGGCACACCCTCGTCTGGGACGTCTTCCTGCCCGGTGCCGTGCTGCCCCTGCTGCTGTTCCTCGGCATGTACGCCTACCCGTTCCTGGAACGCTGGCTGACCGGCGACGACCGGGAGCACCACCTGTGCGACCGGCCGCGCAACCACCCGGTGCGCACCGGCATCGGCGCGGCGGTGATCACCTTCGCGGCGGTGCTCCAGGTGGCCGGCGGCCAGGACGTGTTCGCGTTCGTGCTCGGCCTGGAGCTGCCGGCGCTCACCTGGTTCCTGCGGATCTCCCTGGTGGTGCTGCCGGTGCTGGTCTTCCTGGCGGTGCGGCGGCTGTGCCTGGCGCTCCAGGCCCGGGACCGCCGCCGCATCCTGCACGGCCACGGCACCGGCGAGGTCCGCCGCACCCCGGACGGCGGCTACCAGGAGGCCCGGGTGCGCATCCCGAACGCCGAGCACTACCTCGCGGTCACCCGGGACCTGCCGCGGCCCGCCGAGCCGCCCGCGCGGCCGGGGCGCCTGGGGCGCCGGAGCCGGCCGCGCCGCCGCGACCGGCTGCGCACCGCGCTGAGCCACTGGTACGTCCGCGACCGCATCGAACTGCCCGCCAGCGAGTCCGAGCAGCGGCGGATCGCCGCCCGGCTCGCCGGACCGGACCAGGCCCCGAAGGAGGAGAGCGACTGCTGACTTCATCCCTCTCGTGTACGAGGGGGATGCTCACGGCTCGCGCTGTGAGGGTTTCTGCTTCCCCGCCGACTGCCCGCCCGGAGTGCTCCGTTGAGGTCTTGCACCGGCTCCGCAGACTGTCACCGCCAGCCCGGCGGCCTTCAGGTTGCGTGCCGCATTCACGTCCCGGTCGTGGGTCGTGGGTCGTGCCACAGCTGGGGCACGTCCAGGTGCGGACGTTCAGCGCCATCTGCGACTGCAGGGCGCCGCATGGGAGCACAGACCGCTCGGCCGCCCGCGCCCCGGCCGGGTGGAAGCGGTACCGACACGCCCGCTTCACGCACACCACGGCCACGCTCACCAACGAGACCGGCCACACATCAAGAGCAAACCTGCGGATCACGGCACGGTCCTCCGCCCGGGGAGCGAAACCCCGCACCGTGCCCTGCTCCCACAGGCGTCCGATTCTCCCCCTGCCAGGGGGCACCCCCGCGCGAAGCGTGCGGGAGGGAGGTACCCCACCCCCGCCTGAAGGCGGGACTCTCCCCGGAGGTATTCGATGACGGAGATCCGGCAGTCCGCGCAACCCGCCGCCGCACCGCCCCGGATGGGGTTCTTCACCGACACCTCGGTGTGCATCGGCTGCAAGGCGTGCGAGGTGGCCTGCAAGGAATGGAACGCCATCCCGGCGGACGAGGTGTCGCTGACCGGCATGTCCTACGACAACACCGGGGGCCTGGGCGCATCCACCTGGCGCCATGTGGCGTTCATCGAGCAGCGCAAGCCGCTCGGCGGCCAGGAACCGGGCGTGGCCCACGACGCTTCCCACGCCGGGGTGGACGTCTTCGACGCCGCCGGCCGGCTGGGCGGCACCGTGCCCCCGCCGGAGGCGGCCGGGCAGGCGGCCCCGGCCGGGGGTGTCTCCCCGGTGTCCCCGGACGGCCGCACCGAGCTGCGCTGGCTGATGTCCTCGGACGTGTGCAAGCACTGCACCGAGGCGGGATGCCTGGACGTGTGCCCCACCGGCTCGCTGTTCCGCACCGAGTTCGGCACGGTGGTGGTCCAGGAGGACATCTGCAACGGCTGCGGCTACTGCGTGCCCGCCTGCCCCTACGGGGTGATCGACCAGCGCCCGGACGACGGCCGGGCCTGGAAGTGCACCCTGTGCTACGACCGGCTGGGCGAGGGCATGGAGCCGGCCTGCGCCAAGGCCTGCCCCACCGACTCCATCCAGTTCGGCCCGCTGGACGAGCTGCGCGAGCGGGCCGCCGCCCGCGTCTCCCGGCTGCACGCCGCGGGCGTCACCGACGCCCGGCTGTACGGCGAGAGCCCGGACGACGGAGTCGGCGGCGACGGCGCCTTCTTCCTGCTGCTGGACGAACCCGAGGTGTACGGGCTGCCCCCGGACCCGGTGGTGGCCACCCGTGACCTGCCCGCCATGTGGCGGCACGCCGGTGCGGCGGCACTGGCGCTGGCCGCCGGCGCGGCCGCCTGCTTCCTCGGGAGGAACCGGTGAGCGAATCCGATGTCACCCGGGAGGGCCTGAAGGGCACGCGCCCGGACCGCGAGGCGGTCACCGGGGAGGCCGCCGGCCGCCGGCGCCGCGGGCGGCGGCGGGGCGAGCAGCCCGTGGTGGAGCCGGCCCGCTTCTCCTCGTACTACGGCCTGCCGGTCATCAACAAGCCGGTCTGGCAGGCCCACGACATCGCCGGCTACCTCTTCCTCGGCGGACTGGCCGGCGGCTCCTCGCTGCTCGCGGCCGGGGCGCACGCCACCGGGCGGCCGGCCCTGGCCCGGTCCGCCAAGGCCGCCGCCGTCGGCGCGATCTCGCTGTCCGCGGCGGCTCTGGTGCACGATCTGGGGCGGCCCGAGCGGTTCCTGCACATGCTGCGGGTGCTGAAGCCGACCTCGCCGATGTCCCTGGGCTCCTGGCTGCTGGCCGGGTACGGGCCGCTCACCGGGCTGGCCGCCGTGACCGACCTGACCGGGCGGTTCCGCCGGACCGGAGCCGCCGCCACCGCCGGTGCCGCCGTGCTGGCACCGGCCGTCACCACCTACACGGCGGTGCTGCTGGCCGACACCGCGGTCCCCTCCTGGCACGAGGCGCACCGGGAACTGCCGCTGGTCTTCGCCGGGTCGGGGGCCGCGGCGGCGGGCGGGCTGGGCATGCTGGCCGGGCCGGTGGCGCAGGCCGGGCCCGCCCGGCGGATGGCGGCGCTGGGCACCGCGCTGGAACTGGGCGCCACCACGGCCATGAAGCGCCGGATGGGCATGGTGGCGGAGCCGCTGGAGCGCGGCCGGGCGGGCCGTCTGCTGCGGGCCTCCAAGGTGCTCACCGCGTCGGGCGCGGCGCT
>NZ_WTLH01000085.1:0-20623 GCF_011421595.1 Streptomyces sp. YIM 98790
GGGCCCGGCCGCGGACGGCGCCGGCAGCGGCCCGCCGCCCGGAGCGGAGGTCGCGGCGCTGCGCTACCTGGAACTGCTCGCGCGGGACGCCCCCGCCGGGGACTACCAGGAACCGGCCCCGCCGGACGCCGCGGCGGAGCGGGCCCGCGCCCTGGCCCTGCGGGTGCGGGCCGAGCTGGAGGGACGCCGTCGCCGTGAGGCCGAGCTGACCGCGTTGTTCGAGACCGCCCGGGACATCTCCGGGCTGCGCGATCTGGACTCGGTCCTGCGCGCCATCGTGCAGCGCGCCCGCTCGCTGCTCGGCACCGAGGTGGCGTACATGACGCTCACCGACGCCGAGCGCGGCGACACCTACATGCGGGTCACCGAGGGCTCGGTCTCCGCCCGCTTTCAGCAACTGCGGCTGGGCATGGGGGAGGGACTGGGCGGCCTGGTCGCACAGACCGCCCGCCCGTATGTCACCGCCGACTACATGGCCGACGAGCGGTTCCGCCACACCCGCAGCATCGACGGCGGCGTACGGGAAGAGGGCCTGGTGGCCATCCTGGGCGTGCCGCTGCTGCTGGGCCGCGAGGTGATCGGCGTGCTCTACGCCGCCGACCGCCGCTCCCGGGTGTTCGAACGGGAGCAGATCTCCCTGCTCGCCTCCTTCGCCGCGCACGCCGCCATCGCCATCGACACCGCCCGGCTGCTGGAGGAGACCCGCGCGGCACTGGCCGAGCTGGAGTCGGCCAACGGCATCATCCGGGACCGCAGCCTGGTCATCGAGCGGGCCGCCGACATCCACGACCGGCTCACCGCGGTCGTGCTGCGCGGCGGCGGGGTGGCGGACGTCACCGCCGCGGTCGCCGAAATCCTCGGCGGAAAGGTGGAGTTCACCGAGGAACCGGCATCCGTCCCCGGCTCCGTCCCCGTCCCCGGCCTGGTTCCCGGCCTGGTTCCCGGCCTGGTTCCCGGCCCCGGCCCCGGCCCGGGGGACGGCACCCCTCCTCCGCCCCGCGCCGGGCTTCCGCTCCCGCCCGGCCCGGCAGGGGCGGAGCGGCAGGGGCGGAGCGGCGAGCCGGTCGGCCGGGCGGTGCGCGAGGGCGACGTCTGGATCGCCCCGGTCACCGCCGGCGGGGCCCCGCTGGGCGCCCTGCTGCTGCACGGCCGCCGCGACCTGGACCCGGTGGACCGCCGCACCCTGGAGCGCGCCGCCATGGTCACCTCCCTGCTGCTGCTGGCCCGCCGCACCGCCGGCGAGGCCGAGCAGCGGGTGCGCGGCGAACTCCTCGACGACCTGCTCGACGCCCCCGACCGCGACCCCCGCCTGCTGCGGGAACGCGCCTCCCGGCTGCGGGCCGACCTCGATCAGCCGCACCTGGTGCTCGCCGCCCAGGCACACGACGACGGCGCGGCCGACAGCGAGGGCGGCGGACGCCAGCGGCTGTGGTCCGCCGCCTCGCATCTCGCCGTCACCCGGCACGGCCTGGCCACCTCCCGCGACGGCCGCACCGTGCTGCTGCTCCCGGCCGCTCCCGGCCAGTCCGCCTCCGCGCTGGCCGAACAGGTCGCCGCCCAGCTCGGCGCGGCCGTCGGCCTGCCCGTCACGGTCGGCGCCGCCGAACCGGTGACCGCCCCGCTGGAGGAACCGGCCCGGGTCGCCGCCGCCTGGACCGAGGCCCGCCGCTGCCTGGACACCCTCCGCCTGCTGGGCCGGGCCGGCCAGGGCGCGGCAGCCCGCGACCTGGGCTTCCTGGGCCTGCTGCTCTCCGACAGCCGGGACATCGACGGCTTCGTCGGCCGCACCATCGGCCCGCTGCTGGACTACGACGCCCGCCGCGGCACCGAGCTGGCCGCCACCCTGGAGGCCTACTTCGCCAGCGGCATGAGTGCGGCCCGCGCCAAGGACACCCTGCACATCCACGTCAACACCGTCACCCAGAGGCTGGACCGGACAGCCCGCCTGCTCGGCGCCGACTGGCAGTCCCCCGACCGCGTCCTGGAGATCCAGCTCGCCCTCCGCCTCCACCGCCTCTCCCACCCCGCCACGCCCTGAGCCCCGGTCGGTCAGCCGTCCCGGCCCGGCCCGGACCGGGTCCGGCGGACTGCAGCTGCGCTCCGGGCCCGGACGGACAGCGTCGTCGTCTCCGTCGCGTCCGCCATGGCTGCCTCCACCCCTCCGTACCGTCCCGCCCGTTCTCGGAGGCGTCGGGGACGGCCACCCGGCGTTGCGGCCCCGGGACGCCGGGTGACCCCTCCCGTATCGAGCAGCTGGGCAACAAGTTCACCACGTTCGCGGACGATGTGTTCGACGCGCTGCAGAAGGTGCGTGCCCTGGGTGAGGACGGCACTCTGGCAACCTTCGTCGGTGAATCGGCGGAGGCGTACCGGGAGAAGTTCGAGAAGGTTCCGCCCAATCTGGAGAAGCTGCACACCTCCTACGACCTGGCCGGGCAGGCGCTGCTGAGCTACGCGCCGAAGCTGGAGGACGCCCAGCGGGACGCCGACCAGGCACTGACGGACGTGGAGGACGCCCGGGCGGAGCCGGCCACCGCGCAGTCCTGGCTGGAGCGGGCCACCTCCGCCCTGGAGGACGCCGAGGAGGAGGCCGAGCCGCCGGACGAGGAAGAGGTCTCCGCCGAGGTCCGCCGCGCCCTGTCCGACGCCCAGCTCGACGCCGGCAACGCCCAGAGCGCCGTCGATGACGCCCGCGAGAAGCTCAACGCCGCCATCGCCCTGGCTCAGCAGGCCAAGGAGGCGCGGGAGGAAGCCGCCGAGCGCTGCAAGCGCGACCTGGAGGAAGCCTCCGACGGGGGCATGCAGAACAAGAAGAGGTGGCAGAAGAGCGGCGATCAGTGGTCAAGCGGCGATCAGTTCTCGGCTGCGCTCGTGGAAGTCGGCGACCAGGCGATGGTTTCCGAACCGGCTCATGTGGTGTTGCAAGTCCTGCACCGCTTCGATGGTCCGGGAGGACTTGACCTGCCGTGCGAGAGACAAGGTGCGTACCCCGGCGGCGTGGGCGGCTTCGAGATCGCCACGTTGGAGATGTGAGGTGGCGAGTGCGGCGTGGGACATGGCTCCGCGCCGCGCCCGCTTCTGCTTGTGTGCGTGTTCGATGGACCGCTGTGCGTGTTCCTTGATGGCAGCGACCTCTTCAAGGTCACGGAAGGTGTTCGCGTGTTCCCCATGCAGGTATGCGGGATCGATGAATGCCGCCCACTGGGGTTCTTCGTCAAGTCGCACGTTCTCGTACGCGGTCTCGGAGTTGCGCACGGCAGAGATGGCGGCGCGCTTATCCCCGAGTTTGGCCCATGCTCGCGCTTCGAGTGCCCACAGATCGGCCAGGCAGGCCGGGGATGTTCTCTTCTTGAGTCCGGCGCGGCCTGCCTGGGCAAGGCGGCGGCCTTCCTCCGGGTGCCCCATCAATGTGGCCTGATCGGCCATGCCTGCCAGGACATGAGCACCCAGAGCCGGGTTGTGGGATTCCTCGGCCAGCCGGAGTGCCTGGATCAGGTACCGCTGTGCGGTGCCGTGTTCACCGTTGTCGTAGGCCATCCATCCCAGTAGGTAGGTCTGCTCGGCGGCGGCTTCGCACAGGGCTCGCCGTACTTGTTCGGTGTGCGTTCGACGAAGCAGGGGGAACACATGAGTGTTCATGTAGGTGGCAAGTGCCAGCCGTCCTGATCCGCCGCCCTGGAAGATGTCCATCTGTTGGAAGACGGCGAACATGTTGCGGACGGCCGTTACGTCTTCCAGCCTCACTGAGGGGCCGGGTTCGGCCTGTTCGAGCGTGGTCAGCAGCCAGTCCCGTGACGGGCCGATGCCCGCGACGGCTGCGAAGGGGGCTGCGGCAAGGAACTTCCGTCGGTCCACGTCCGCCCTCCCGAGATCGGCGACGGCTTCCACCGTAGCCGTGAAGGAGGTGTCATACACAAGTCCTCTGTCCGCCATGGCGCTGTCACCGAGACCGAGGTCATAGGTGGTGACGCGGTAGCCGATCGCGGCGGAGAAGACGTCGGCGAGGATGTCCGGGACCGGCGGGCGTGGGCGTTCGCCTTGCAGCCATCTGCGCACGCTGCTGGTATCGGGGGCGATATGAGCCTGTCCCCACTCCTTAGCTTTGGCGCGGGTCCGGCGAGCTAACTCCCCCTGGCTCAAGGTGGATCGACTCAGCCAGTCCGCAAGCTGTGTGTTCGGCGTCTTCACGGCGTCTCAGCTTTCCTCGCGAGGGTGGTGAAGCAACACCCTTCAACACCCCTACAGACAGTACCCGTGTCTGCCCAGCTGATGTTGCCTAGTCAGAGAAAACCCCCGCGACCGTGCCGGGTCCGGGGGCGTGGCCAACGCTGGAAGGAGCGTCAGCACGATGAACAGTAGCGCCCGGGTTTCCGGGCTGGGGGGCAGGTGGCCGGTTTCCGGCCTGACGGCGTGGGTGTCCCGCTGGTGGGTGGTGCGGCCGTGAGTGCGTGGGTGCGTGTGGGCCGGGTGGTGCGGGATGGCTATTCCCGGCAGGTGGGTGTGATCGTGGGTGTCCGGGGCCGGTTGGTGACGTTGGCGCCGGTGCGGGGCCGTGGTGAGCAGTGGACGACGCAGCGCCGTTTCCTGCGGCGGCTGAGTCTGTTGCAGGAAGCGCGCCTTCGGGTGATCGGTGCTCGTCGGCGGGGTGGTCGGCGGTGAGCGGTCAGGAGACGCCGGAGCTGGCGGTGGGTGTGGTCGTGCGGGAGAAGGCGACTGACCGCCTGCTTGAGGTGATGGACAGGGTTGGTGGGCGGTGGCAGGCGCGTCCGCTGAATGGTGGCCGGGAGCGGGACATCACACCGGGCGATGTGATCGTGCTGGGTGACCGGTCGTCGCTGACTGTTCAGGTGGCGGTGGCCAATCACCGGTCGCGGTGGGGGGTGCTGCGGTGAGCCGGGCTGTGCTGAAGGCGGCTGAGTGGACGTTGGCGCTGGAGGATTCTCCGGGTGTACCCCGGGCGGTGTTCCTGGCGGTGTGTGCGTCGTGCGGTGCTCAGTCTGTGGAGGCCAGGGACGAGTCGTTGTCGGTTGAGGTGTGGGCGTTGAAGCACACGGGGCTGAACCCCTCGCATCGGCGGTTCACGCTGCACACGGCTCAGCCGTGGCTGGTGTCTCCGGCGCCGGGCAACCCGTACCGCGACGGGGGGTCCGGCGATCGGCACGACAGGGCGGAGGTGGCCGAGTGACGACGGCTGCGGATGCGCTGTCGGCGGTGTTGGCCGGGCTGGCGTTGGAGTGGGCGGCGCCCGAAGGGCGGGACGAGGCTTACCGGCGGACCGCGCGGGAGGCCCGGCGGGCGCTTGATGAGCTGGTGGCGGGTGCGGACCGGGTTTTCGTTGAGGTCCTGGTGTTTCCCGACTTCCCCGCGCCGTATGTGCTTGTGGTGCGGCGTGAGGGGACGTGGGGGCTGCCCGGTGGCTGGCTGGCCCGGGGTGAGTCGCTGGGTGCGGCTGCTGAGCGGGTGCTGCGGGATCAGGCCGGGCTGACCGGGGTGGGTGTGGATTCCGTGCTTGCCGTGGATCAGGAGCCGGAGGGGCTGTATGTGGTGTGTGACGCCGGAGTTCCGGAGGGCACATCACAGCGGCGTCGTGCTCTGGCGGCGAGCGTGTGCCGGTTGGTGGGGGAAGGCACGCTGGGGCGGCTGCTGCCTGCCGGTGCGGGACGGCGGGCGTTGACGGCGCTGGCGAACACTGAGCACATTCGGGCGGTGCCGCTGGATACCGGGTCGTCCTGACGGACGGACCCGACTGGGCTGGGCCTCCGTGCCGGTTGCTGCGGTAACTGGCGCGGGGGCCCTGCCTCTTGTCGTGACGTTTCTCGTCGTGACCCTTCCGCTACGGTGTGCGACGGCGCAGAATGGTAGGTCTGCGGAAGGAACGGCGCGATGAGTGTTCCGAAGGAACCGGGCGGCTTCGCGGGGGACGCGGAGGAGTGGGACGGCGCGGCCTGGGTGCCGGGGGTGCCGTACGTACGGGGTTGGGAAGAGGCGGTGACATCTGGAAGATCACCGTTGACCGCCCGCACCCTGGCGGTGCGTGATGTGGCCGCCGCGGCCATGTTTCCGCTCCTGGGCCGCACCCCGGCCGGCCGGGCACGGACGGGGTTGTCCGAGGGGCGGGCCGGGGGGAGGGGTGGTCCGGGGTTCGTTTAGCCTCGGAACATGGCCGACGCACCGTACAAGCTGATCCTGCTCCGCCACGGCGAGAGCGAGTGGAACGCCAAGAACCTGTTCACCGGCTGGGTGGACGTCAACCTCACGGACAAGGGCGAGAAGGAGGCGACCCGGGGCGGCGAGCTGCTCAAGGACGCCGGCCTGCTGCCCGACGTGGTGCACACCTCCCTGCAGAAGCGCGCCATCCGCACCGCCAACCTCGCGCTGGAGGCCGCCGACCGGCTGTGGATTCCGGTCCACCGCACCTGGCGGCTGAACGAGCGTCACTACGGCGCGCTGCAGGGCAAGGACAAGGCGGCGACCCTCGCCGAATTCGGCGAGGAGCAGTTCATGAAGTGGCGCCGTTCCTACGACACTCCGCCGCCCGAGCTGGAGGACGGCGCCGAGTGGTCGCAGAGCGACGATCCCCGCTACGCCACCATCCCCAGCGAGCTGCGTCCGCGCACCGAGTGCCTCAAGGACGTGGTCATCCGGATGCTGCCCTACTGGTACGACGGCATCGTCCCCGACCTGCTGACCGGCCGCACCGTGCTGGTGGCCGCGCACGGCAACAGCCTGCGCGCCCTGGTCAAGCACCTGGACGGCATCTCCGACAGTGACATCGTGGGCCTCAACATCCCCACCGGCATCCCCCTGCTCTACGAGCTGGACGCCGACTTCAACCCCGTCACCCCGAACGGCACCTACCTCGACCCGGAGGCCGCCAGGGCCGCCATCGAGGCCGTGAAGAACCAGGGCAAGGGCAAGAAGTAACCCCCGCACCCGCACCGCACTGCACTGCACTGCACCGCACCTGCGCCGGGCCGCCGGCGCTCCGATGCCGCCGCGAGCCCTCTGCCCCGCCACCGTCGCCGAGGCCGGAGGGCTCCCGACCGTCCGTGCCGTCCGTCCCCCGGCCTGTCGGGCCGGTCAGGCCGCCCGGCCCGGCCAGGGCAGGTGGGCGGTGAGACGGAAGAAGCCGTCGGCGCAGGCGTGCTCCAGGGTGCCGCCCTCCAGCGCGGTCCGCTCGCTCAGCCCGGTGAGCCCCGAACCCGCGCCCGGAATCCCCGGAACCGCCGCCGGGGAGGCGCCGCTGCTCAGCGGATTGTGCAGGGTGATGGTCAGGCCCTGGCCGGGCGCGCCGGTGAGCTCCACGGTGACCGGCTGCCCCGGAGCATGTTTGCGGGCATTGGTCAGCCCCTCCTGCACCACCCGGTAGACCGTGCGCTGCACCGGGCTGCGCAGCGCCCGCACCGCCTCCGGGTCCGTGGTGTCGACGAACCGGACCTTCTGGCCGGCCGCCTCGGCATCGGCCACCAGCCCGGCCACCTCGGAGATGCTGGGCAGCGGCGTGACGGGGGCCGGTGCCCGCCCGCCGTCGTCCGCTCCCGTGCCCCGCCCCGTGTCCCTGCCCGCTCCGGCGCCGGTGCCGCCCGCCGTGCCCTCGCCGGGGCCGCCGCGCAGCACGGTCAGCACATCGCGCAGCTCCTCCAGCGCCTGGTGCGCGGTGTCCCGGATGGTCTGCGCGCTCTCCGCGATCTCCGCCGGGGACGGCGGTGCCGCCGCCTCCTCGGCGGTGCGGCGCAGCCGGTACGCCAGCGCGCCGGCGTGCACCGACAGCAGCGAGATCCGGTGGGCGAGCACGTCGTGCATCTCCCGGGCGATCGCCTCCCGTTCCCGCCGCCGGGTCTCGGCCAGCCGCCGGGCGTGCTCGGCCCGCGCCCGCGCCGCGTCCTCCCGCAGCCGCACCACCTCCTGCCGCCGGGCCCGGATCACCACGCCCCAGGCGAAGAACGCCAGGTAGTAGGCGATGACGAAACCCACCACCAGCACGCCTTCCTGCGGCAGCGCGTGCAGCAGCATGTAGGGCACGGCGGCCAGCAGATACAGGCCCAGCATCACCAGCGCGGGCCGCCACGGCACCCGCAGCGCCAGATTGAGCAGCACCACCATCAGGGAACCGAAAATGGTGTCCGCCACCGCACTCACCGGCAGGAACGCGATGGCCAGCCCCATCGGATAGCGCCGCCGCAGCCACAGCGCCAGACAGCTCAGCAGCCCCAGCGGGACGTCGACCGCCCGTACCCAGTCGGGCGGGAAGGCGGTGTCGGCGGAACCCGAGGTGTCGACGAAGCCGATGAGCACCCACCACAGCAGCGCCCAGCCGAAGACCAGGACGTCCACCACCCAGTCCCGGACGCTGCGCCGCACCGGGCCGCCGGAGACCTCGGCCAGCAGTTCACCGGGGAGTGTCCACCGTCTGGGCGGCTCACCGCAGTCCGGAGACGCCGGGCGGTCCGGGCGGCCGGGGCGGTCGCCGGCGGGCAGATCGGTCATGGTCCGAGCGTAAGCACAACCCGGGGCGGCCGTCGGACCGGCAGGGGCTGAGACGGATGCGGCGGGGAACGGGAACGGGGACCAGGAGCGGGGAACGGGAACGGGGCGACGGGAACGGGGCAACAGGAACGGGGCCCTGCCCCGTCGAACCGGGCAGGACCCCGCGGCCGTGCACCTGTGGCGCCGGACCGTTCACTCCGCCGCCCCGGAAGCGGTCTCCGGGGCGGCGGAATCACCGGATCAGCGGCAGGAACCGCCACACTGGCAGGCGCCGCCCGACTGGCAGCCGCAGCTGCACCCGGAGCCGCAGCTGCATCCCGCCCCGAGGAGCGGCAGCGGACGCCGTCCCTCCGCGATGTCCGGGGTGCCGGCCGGGGAGGAGCCGAGAGCGGACGAATGAGCCGAGGACTGAGCCATGGTCCCTCCTGCGGTGGTAGATACTCCACGCGGATTGCTCCACCTCGTATTGCACGCCGCAACCTCCCCGCGCATCAACGGCGCGTGGAAGCACTCGGGACCCCGGGGGGTGCCCGGGTGCCCGTCCGGCCACGCGGTCGCGAACCGGCGCCGCCGGACGGGACGGGACCCGGCCGCGCGGACCCGTCCGGCGGCGGGGGCCTCAGCCGGCCGTGCCGGCCGCCTCGCCGCGCGCCGGGGCCTCCGGACCGCTCTCCGGCTGGAACTCGTCCGCGTACTCGCCGGTCACCAGGTAGACGACCCGCCGGGCGATGGACACCGCGTGGTCCGCGAAGCGCTCGTAGTACCGGCCCAGCAGCGTGACGTCCACCGCCGTCTCCACGCCGTGCCGCCAGCGCTCGTCCAGCAGGTGCCGGAAGAGCGTGCGGTGCAGCTCGTCCATCTCGTCGTCGTCGCGTTCCAGCTGCATGGCCAGGTCGACGTCCTTGGTGATCAGCACCTCGGCGGCCTTGGCCATCAGCCGCTGCGCGAGCTGGCCCATGGAAAGTATCGTCGCCTGGAGGTCCCGCGGCACCGCCGACTCCGGGAAACGCAGCCGCGCCACCTTGGCCACGTGCTGGGCCAGGTCGCCGCAGCGCTCCAGGTCGGCGCTCATCCGCAGCGAGGTGACCACGATCCGCAGGTCGGTGGCGACCGGCTGCTGCCGGGCGAGCAGGGCTATTGCCGATTCCTCCAGGTCCCGCTGCATGGCGTCGACCTTGACGTCCGCTTCGATCACGCTCTCCGCGAGCTTCAGATCGGCGTCCAGCATGGCCGTGGTGGCGCGCCCCATCGCGGAGCCCACAAACCGCGCCATCTCCACCAGGCTGTCGCTGATAGCGTCCAGCTCCTCATGAAACGCGTCACGCATCCGATGTACCTCTCCTCCGCAAGGCTCCTCCGCAGGGCGACCGAGCCGGGCCGTCGCCACCGCCGGCACCGGCCGTTCCTGGCGCCTACCCTCTCACGTCCGGCCAGGTCACGCTGGGTCCGGAAGGCGTCGGGTGCCAACCCGGAAGGTGAACGCCCACCGGCCCGAAGGTGAACTTTTCCCGGCGGCCGGACGAGCATCTGCCGTCAGCCCTGGGGAGTGCCCGCGCGACCTGCCTAACCTGGGGCTATGGATGTGAACGCGGCCGTTGCCGCAGTGGCGGCGATCGCCGGGCTCTGCACCGGTGTCTTCGCCATGCTGGCATTCCGCATCAGTGAGCGCGAGCGGACGCGTCCTTTGCGCAGCACGCCTCCCGCCGAACCGGTGCTGCCGCCCGGCGTGGACACCGTGCTGTCCGTGCTGCGCTCCTCGGCCGTGGTGCTGGACCACCACGACAACGTGGTGAAGGCCAGCTCCGCCGCCTACGCCCTCGGCCTGGTGCGGGGCGGCCGGCTCGCGGTCGAGCCCATGCTGCGGATGGCCCGGGAGACCCGCCGGGACGGCGAGATCCGCCAGCAGGAGCTGGACCTGCCGCGCCGCGGCCGGGGCGGCAGGAGCGGCGAGTCGCAGGCGGTCTCCGCGCGCTCCGCACCGCTCGGCTCGCGGCTGGTGCTGCTGCTGGTGGAGGACCTCACCGAGGCCCGCCGCATCGAGACCGTCCGGCGCGACTTCGTGGCCAATGTCAGCCACGAGCTCAAGACCCCGGCCGGGGCGCTCTCCCTGCTGGCCGAGGCCGTGGTGAACGCGGCCGACGACCCCGATGCGGTGAACCGTTTCGCCGGACGGATGCAGGTCGAGGCCGCCCGGCTCACCAAGATGGTCCAGGAGCTGATCGAGCTCTCCCGGGTGCAGAACAACGACCCGCTCACCAACGCCGAGGTGGTGCCGGTCGACGACCTGGTCAAGGAGGCCAAGGACCGCTGCCGGCAGGCCGCCTCCACCAAGGAGATCACCATCGCGGTGGGCGGCGTCGACGGGCTGAGCGTCTGGGGCAACCGCGGCCAGCTGGCCATGGCGCTGGGCAACCTGGTGGAGAACGCGGTGAACTACAGCCCGCCGCACACCAAGGTCGCCATCGCCGCCGCCCGGGTGCCGGCCAAGGGCGGCGACCGGATCGAGATCTCCGTCACCGACCAGGGCGTGGGCATCTCCGAGACCGACCGGGCGCGCATCTTCGAACGCTTCTACCGGGTCGACCCGGCCCGCTCCCGCTCCACCGGGGGCACCGGCCTGGGCCTGGCCATCGTCAAGAACGTCGTCTCCTCGCACGGCGGCGAGGTCGAGGTGTGGAGCGCCGAGGGCCAGGGCTCCACCTTCACCCTGCGGCTGCCGGAGCCCGGCAGCGCCCGCGCCCGGCACCGGGCCGCCCAGATGGGCCGCAACGGGGTCAGCGGCGCGCTGCGGACCCCGGCCGACATGCCGGAGGAGAGCGACGCGGCCGTCGCCGCGGCCGGTGACGGCGAAGGCGACGGCGAGCCCGGTCCCGGCGGACCGGCCGACGGCCACGCCGCGGCCACCGGCCCCGCCCGGCCTGCGGGTCCCGCCCGGCCTGCAGGAACCACCGAACCTGCCGGAAGCACCGGAACGACCGGTGCGGCCGGCATGAAACCCGCACACCGCGGTAGCACCACCCATGGCGGCAGCCGCCGCCGGGACGGCGCCGGCACCGGCGTCCGGCCCGACCCGTCCACCCGCACCAGCGATTCCGCCTCGGAGGTCCTCCCGTGACTCGAGTGCTCGTCGTCGAGGACGAGGAGTCGTTCAGCGACGCCCTGTCGTACATGCTCCGCAAGGAGGGCTTCGAGGTGGCCATCGCCGCCACCGGACCCGAGGGGCTTGACGAGTTCGAACGCAACGGCGCCGATCTGGTCCTGCTCGACCTCATGCTGCCCGGTCTGCCGGGCACCGAGGTCTGCCGCCAGCTCCGCAGCCGTTCCAATGTGCCGGTCATCATGGTGACCGCCAAGGACAGCGAGATCGACAAAGTGGTCGGCCTCGAAATAGGAGCCGACGACTATGTGACCAAGCCCTTCTCCTCCCGGGAGCTGGTGGCCCGCATCCGCGCGGTGCTGCGCCGGCGCGGCGAGCCGGAGGAAGACATCCCGACCGCGCTGGAGGCCGGCCCGGTGCGGATGGATGTGGACCGGCACGTGGTGACGGTCTCCGGGCGGCGCGTCGATCTGCCGCTGAAGGAGTTCGACCTGCTGGCCATGCTGCTGCGCAACGCGGGCCGGGTGCTGACCCGGATGCAGCTCATCGACCGGGTCTGGGGCGCCGACTACGTGGGCGACACCAAGACGCTGGACGTGCACGTCAAGCGGCTGCGCGCCAAGATCGAGCCGGACCCCGGCTCACCGCGGTACCTGGTGACCGTGCGCGGTCTGGGCTACAAGTTCGAGCCGTAGACCGAGGGCGCATCGTGCCCGCACCTGTCTGCTGCGGGAGACGGGCGGGCGGGGGCCTCAGCGGTCCCCGCCCGCCCGCTTGCGTCCGCGTCCGCGTTTGCGTCCGCCGGAGGATCAGTGGTCGCCGGAACCCTCTTCGGCGGTCTCCTCCTCCGCAGCGCCTTCCCCGGTGGTGTCCTCCCCGGAGGTCTCCTCCCCGGCCGTGCTGTCCTCCCCGGCCTGCTCCTCCTGCTCCTGCTCCTCGGCCTGCTCCTCCTGCTCCTGCTCCTCGGCCGGCGGCAGGGTCGGCCCCCAGTCCGCGTAGTAGGAGTAGGGGTCGGTGGCCGGCACCACCCGGGCGAACAGCTCGGCCTCGCCGCTCTCGCTGAGCAGGAAGGTCAGGTTCTGGGCGTTGCCGGCCGCGATGCCGGCGGCCGAGGCGTCGGGCACATAGGCGGCGGGGTTGCCCTCGCCGCCCAGCATCACCGAGCCGCCCGCCGGGATGGTGATCCCGCTCTCGCCCTCCGCCGGAAGCAGCTCGAACGACCCGCCGTCCGGGCCGAGCAGGATGGCCTCAAGGGTCTGGTTCTCGTCGCCGGTGTTGAAGATGCGGGCGGTGACCGAGGCCGGGCCGTCGGCCTCCTCGCCGATCAGCACACTGGCGTTCTGGACCTCGATGCCGTCGATCACCGCGTAGGCGTTGTCCGGCCGGATGGTGTTGGTGCCGCTCTCGGCACCGGCGCCGCAGGCGGCCAGCGGGGCGATCGAAAGCGCGAGGGTCGCGGCGAGGGCACCGCGTCGAAGGCTGCGGCTCACGGCTGCGCATCTCCTAGGACGAGCATCAACGGCGGGGCCGGCAGCCCGCACCGGTCTGCGGTTGATCTCTTGGCGGGCCCAGCGTACCCACCCGTCGCGAAGCGACCGCACCCGGCCCACCGCACATGAGCGCGGGGATTGCGCGAAGGAGGTCCCCGCCGCCGTACCGATCATGGAGCACCGGAACGTTACGGCCGCGTTCCGGTGATCTTGGCGCGGGAACTCCGCTGTGCCTTCCGGGCTGTTCCGCGCACGCTTCCACGGCCGGTTCCGCGCACCGTTCCCCGGACGGTTCCCCGGACCGTTCCCCGCGTCCTTCCCGGCGTCCTTCCCGGCGTCCTTCCCGGGAGGTTCCCGGCACCGTTCCGGAGGGGCTTCCCTGGCAATTCCCGTGGACGCCCGAAGAGGAGGGGAAGGCACGGGGGAAGCCCTGGGGAAGGTGTGTCGAGACGATTCTGCGAACTAGGACAAAACAGACAGGAATCGGGTGCCCGGGGAAGTTCTTTCCGTGCTTCGCCGGGTGAATCAACCGGCCGGAATCCTGCCCCTCACCTGCGGATACCCAGTTGCGCAGACCCCGCTGAGTATGCCCTCCGGCCCGTTGTCAACCCCCAAGATATGGCCTGACCTGCGAAAACGCCATTCAGAAGGGGCCGGTCTCGTGTTACCCTGGATAGCCACGGAAGGGGTACCTGTCACATGACGATCAAGGTTGGCGACTTCAAGGTTGGCGACACCGTGGTCTATCCCCATCACGGGGCTGCGCTGATCCAGGCCATCGAAACTCGCCAGATTAAAGGCGTGGACAAGACATACTTGGTGCTGAAGGTCGCTCAGGGTGACTTGGAGGTGCGCGTGCCGGCGGAGAACGCCGAGCTCGTCGGTGTGCGCGATGTGGTCGGGCAGGAGGGTCTGGACCGGGTCTTCGAGGTGCTGCGGGCGCCGTATGCCGAAGAGCCGACCAACTGGTCCCGTCGCTACAAGGCAAACCTTGAGAAGCTGGCTTCGGGCGACGTCATCAAGGTCGCCGAGGTCGTACGCGATCTCTGGCGGCGTGAGCGGGAGCGCGGGCTGTCGGCCGGCGAGAAGCGGATGCTCGCCAAGGCGCGCCAGATCCTGGTGAGCGAACTCGCGCTCGCCGAGAACACCAACGAGGACAAGGCCGAGACGCTGCTCGACGAGGTACTCGCCTCCTGATCAGTTCTGCTGTTCGGCTTCACCCGGCCGAGCCGGAACCGCCGAGGTCCGGCCGGGCCGGAATGGCTTCCGGCCGTTGACGTGCCGCAGCGCCCGAAGGATCACGGGATGCCGGACGGGCGCTGCGGCACGTCCGCGCCGGGCAGCGTGAAGCCCTGCGCCGAGCCGGTGCCACACCGCGGGAGAGCAGCGAGGACACGCGCATGTCACGCATGTCCCTCCCGTATTTCCCCATCCGTCTCCGGTCCGTCTCCGCCGTCAGCTGTTCGGACTTCTTCGAACGGCTGGCGCGGTGAGGGGCAGGGCGACGGTGTGCGCATGCGTGCCGGTGCCCGCGAATTCGGCCGTCTTGTCACGGAAGGGGTCGACCGAACCCGCCCGGCACGCTGAAGGCCATACCCACGACCGCCATGACGACAAACCTGCATACCGATAGCAATGTCAGATCAGTCACCGGATGACTCCGCTGTGCCCACCACGGACGGGTCCCCCCGGCCGCCCGCCGGACGGACCGCCGCCGTGGTCCCCGCGGCCGGCAAGGGCATCCGTCTGGGCCCCGGCACCCCCAAGGCACTGCGCGAACTCGGCGGCACCCCGATGCTGGTGCACGCCGTCCGCGCCCTGGCCCGCTCCCGTTCCGTCACCCTGGTCGTGGTGGTCGCGCCGCCGGACGCCACCGAGGCCGTCCGCACCATGCTGGACGGCTTCCCGCTGCCCGGCGCCACCGAACTGACCGTGGTGGCCGGCGGCGCGACCCGCCAGGAATCCGTCCACCGCGGGCTGCGTGCGCTGCCCGCCGACGTCGACGTCGTCCTGGTGCACGACGCCGCCCGCCCGCTGGTGCCGGTGGACACCGTGGATGCGGTGGTGGCCGCGGTGCGCGCCGGCGCGCCCGCCGTGGTCCCCGCGCTCCCGCTCGCCGACACCGTCAAAGAGATCGCCGCCGACCCGGACCGGCCGGCCGGCGCCCCGGAACCGGTGGTCGCCACCCCGGAGCGGGCCCGGCTGCGCGCCGTGCAGACCCCGCAGGGATTCGACCGTGCCACCCTCACCGAGGCGCACGAGCGGATCACCGGGGAGGGCGAGGGCGCCACCGACTGCGCCGGGATGGTGGAACGCCTCGGCCGCCAGGTGGTGCTGGTGCCCGGCCACGAGGAGGCGTTCAAGGTGACCCGCCCGCTGGACCTGGTCCTCGCCGAGGCCGTGCTCGCCCGCCGGAGGGCCACCGATGGCTTCTGACAACGCAACGCCGGTGCCGGTGCCGCCGGTGCCGGTGCCGCGGATCGGCATCGGCACCGATGTGCACGCCTTCGAGCGCGGCCGGGAGCTGTGGTGCGCCGGCCTGCTCTGGCCGGACGCCGAGTACGGACTGGCCGGGCACTCGGACGGCGACGTGGCCGCGCACGCCGCCTGCGACGCCCTGTTCTCCGCCGCCGGGCTCGGCGACCTCGGCCGCCACTTCGGCACCGGCCGCCCCGAGTGGGCCGGCGCCTCCGGGGTGCGGCTGCTGGCCGAGGCGGCCCGTATCGTGCGGGCCGAGGGCTTTGTGCCGGGCAACATCGCGATCCAGGTGATCGGCGTCCGGCCGAAGATCGGCAAGCGGCGGGAGGAGGCCCAGAAGGTGCTGTCCGAGGCTGCCGGGACACCCGTGTCGGTCTCCGGCACCACCACCGACGGCCTGGGCCTCACCGGCCGGGGCGAGGGCCTGGCCGCGATCGCCACCGCCCTGCTGCTGCCCCCGGCCTGAAGCCGGCCGGGGCCGCGGGCGGCAGCCGCGGGCGCCGTCGCCGGAGGCGGCACCGGCGGGCATCCGCGCTGTCCCGAGCGGTCGGCGCCACTCGGTACGCTTGGCGCGTGACTCTTCGCCTGTACGACACCGCCGCCCGGAAGATCCGTGACTTCGTCCCGCTCGTCCCGGGCTGTGTCTCGATCTACCTGTGCGGCGCCACGGTGCAGGCGCCGCCGCACATCGGGCACATCCGGTCGGGACTGAACTTCGACATCCTGCGCCGCTGGCTCGCTCACCGCGGCCACCGGGTGACCTTCATCCGGAACGTCACCGACATCGACGACAAGATCCTCACCAAGGCCGCCGAGCAGGACCGCCCCTGGTGGGAGATCGGCTACACCAACGAGCGGGCGTTCGGCGACGCGTACACCGCGCTGGGCTGCCTGCCCCCCACGTACGAACCGCGCGCCACCGGCCACGTACCGGAGATGGTCGAGATGATGCGCGGCCTGATCGACGCCGGCCACGCCTACGCCGCCGAGGGCAACGTCTACTTCGCGGTGCGCTCCTTCCCCGGCTACCTCTCCCTCTCCGGCCAGGACCTGGACGAGCTGCGCCAGCCCGAGGGCGAGGGGGAGACCGGCAAGCGCGACCCGCGCGACTTCGCCATGTGGAAGGCGGCCAGGCCCGGCGAGCCCTCCTGGGAGACGCCCTGGGGCCGGGGCCGCCCCGGCTGGCACCTGGAGTGCTCGGCCATGGCCCACAAGTACCTGGGCCGTGCCTTCGACATCCACGGCGGCGGCGTCGACCTGGTCTTCCCGCACCACGAGAACGAGATCGCCCAGTCCCGGGCCTACGGCGACGACTTCGCCGGCTACTGGCTGCACAACGCCTGGGTGACCATGTCCGGCGAGAAGATGTCCAAGTCGCTGGGGAACTCGGTGCTGGTGCTGGAGATGGTCAAGCGCTGGCGTCCGCTGGTGCTGCGCTACTACCTGGGCACCCCGCACTACCGCTCCACCATCGAGTACGCCGAGGAGAACCTGGCCGAGGCGGACGCCGCGGTCACCCGGATCGAGGGCTTCCTGCACCGGACCGCCGAACAGGCAGGGGCCGTCGCCCCGGCCGAGACGGTGCCCGGGGAGTTCGCCGCCGCCATGGACGACGACCTCGGCGTGCCGCAGGCCCTGGCCCTGGTGCACACCACCGTCCGGCAGGGCAACACCGCGCTGGAGGAGGGCGACAAGGAGTCGGCCGCCTCGCTGGCCGCCCAGGTCCGCGCCATGCTGGGAGTGCTCGGCATGGACCCGCTGGACGAGCAGTGGACCGCGGCCGGTGCCGACCGGCGCGGCGAGCAGATGCGCGCCGCGCTGGAGGCGGTGGTGCCGGCCCTGCTGGAGCAGCGGCAGGCCGCCCGGCAGCGCAAGGACTACGGCACCGCCGACGCCATCCGGGACCGGCTCCAGGCCGCGGGCCTCACCGTCGAGGACACCCCGCACGGCCCGCGCTGGGAGCTGTCCTGACCTGCTGACCTGCTGACCTTCCGCCCTCCTGACCTGCTGGACTTCCCCTACTTCCTGATCTTCCTGAACTTCGTGAACCGCCTGAACTTCCTGGACAGCGCACCGGAGCCCCGGGCCCGCCGCAGGGCCCGGGTGGCCGGCCGCACCACCCGATGAAGGACTGAGATCCGCATGCCTGGCAACAGCCCGCGCCGCAACCGGCGCACCAGCAACAAGAAGGGCGCCACCGTCGGCAGCGGCGGCAAGCGCCGCCGCGGGCTGGAGGGCAAGGGGCCGACCCCGCCCGCCGAGATGCGGCCGGGCCACGCCAAGCAGCGTGCCGCCGCGGCCAAGGCCCGCCGCTCCCAGACCCGGCCCGGCGGCGGCCGGCCGAAGCCCACCGCCGAACTGGTGGTCGGGCGCAACCCGGTGGTGGAGGCGCTGCGCGAGGGCGTCCCGGCGAACGCCCTGTATGTGCAGCAGTTCATCGACAGCGACGACCGGGTCAAGGAGGCGCTGGCGCTGGCCTCCGAACACCGTGGCATCCGGCTGGCCGAGGCGCCCCGCGCCGAGCTGGACCGGATGACCGGGGGCCTGAACCACCAGGGCCTGGTGCTCCAGATCCCGCCGTACGACTACGCGCACCCGGAGGACCTGCTGGACGCGGCGGCCGACGCCGGGGAGGCTCCGCTCCTCGTGGCCCTGGACGGGGTCACCGACCCGCGGAACCTGGGCGCGGTGGTGCGCTCGGTGGCGGCCTTCGGCGGGCACGGAGTGGTGGTGCCGGAGCGCCGCTCGGCCGGGATGACCGCGGGTGCCTGGAAGACCTCGGCCGGTACCGCCGCCCGCATTCCGGTGGCCCGTGCCACCAACCTCACCCGGGCGCTCCAGGCGTACCAGAAGGCCGGTCTCCAGGTGGTGGGGCTGGCCGCGGACGGCGAGGCGGAGATCGGCGGGCTGGCCGCGCTGGACGGGCCGGTGGTGCTGGTCGTGGGCAGTGAGGGCCGCGGCCTGTCCCGGCTGGTGGGAGAGGTCTGTGACGTCCGGGCCCGGATCCCGATGCCGGGGGCGGCGGAATCGCTCAACGCCGGCGTCGCCGCAGGTGTCGTCCTCTACGAGGCCGCGCGGATCCGCACCGGCCGCTGAGTCCCAGGGGCGCATCCCCGCCGCTCACACAGCCGTTCACACCGCCGTTCACGTCCCGCGCACCGCCGCGCGGCGCTCGCCTCCGGCGGGGGGCGGATGCCGGCGTGCGGCGGCGCCCGCGCCGGTGTGCGACCCGGTTCCGGCGGCCGTCCGCCCCGGGGCGGCGGCGAGCGCCGACAGGCAGTCAGAAACCTGTTGTCCCAGGTGAGTTGGGGGTTCCGGGCGCCGGGGACATGGTGGTGACATACACGTACTCATTTCGTTACCCCGCCCCGGGCAACGTCACGCGATTTTCGGTGGTCACTCCTTAAGCACGGAACCACGACTCCCGGGGGGAATTCCATGCGCTCTGCGCACACAGCCAGGACTCTGGGCCGGTCGCTGGCCGCCCTCGCGGCGGCGGCGCTGCTGCTGACCGCCTGCGGCAGCGGCGGGTCGGAGGAGCCCGATGCCAAGCCGGTGGCCAATGAGACCACGCCGGATCCGTCTCCGGAAGAGACCGCGAGTGAAGAACCGGAGGAGGAGCCGGAACCGGAGCCCACGCCCACGGAGACCCCGGACCCGGTCCTCTACCAGGCCGGGGACAACTCCGGGGAGGTCCGTGAGCTGCAGGCCCGGCTGGCTCAGGCGGGTCACTTCGCCGCCCAGCCCACCGGCTTCTACGGCGAGGTGACCACGGGGGCGGTCGCCGCGTACCAGGAGTCCAAGGAGGAGCTGGAGGTCTCGGGCGTCGTCCACCAGAGCACCTGGGACCTGCTGCTGTCGGAGACCACCGAGCCGACCGAGGAGGAGCTGTTCCCCAAGCAGCAGGTCATGGGGTACGGCGACAACAACGACCAGGTGCGGGAGCTCCAGGCGCGGCTGAAGCAGCTCGACCACTTCGACGAGGACCCGACCGGCTACTACGGCAACGTCACCACGGCCTCCGTGAAGTCCTACCAGGAGGCGGCCGGCCTGGAGGTCACCGGCACCGTCTACGAGGACACCTGGGATCTGCTGAAGTCGCAGACCAGGAACCCGACCGAGGACGAGCTCCGGCCGCCGGTCGAGGTGCCGGAGGCGGACGAGGCGGACGAGTCGTCCCTGGACCCGCGCTGCATGAAGGGCCGCGTGCTCTGCATCTCCAAGACCACCAGCCAGCTCGTCTGGATGATCGACGGCGAGGTGCAGCTCACCCTGGACGTGCGGTTCGGCGCCGAGGGCTACGAGACCCGCGAGGGTGAGTTCACGGTCTACTGGAAGAGCCGCGACCACCACTCCACGCTCTACGACTCGCCGATGCCGTTCGCCATGTTCTTCGACGGCGGCCAGGCCGTGCACTACTCGGAGAACTTCCGCCAGAACGGCTACAACGGCGGCTCCTACGGCTGCGTCAACGTCCGCGACTACGACTCGCTGGAGTGGCTGTTCGACGAGGTGCGCGAGGGCGACAAGGTCGTCATCTACTGGTGAGGCGGCATCCGTACCGCCCAGGGGTCTGACGCGGCGGCCGGTCCGGGGAACGCTCCTCCGGGAACCGGCCGCCGCGCCGTCCGGGCCGGGCGGCGTCGCCGACCAGCGCATTGACGGGGCGCTGTCACAAATTCCGGATCAGGCAGTGTCCTCAGCCCCGGTCACTCGGTTAGTCGAGTGTGGAGACTCGAACACCCCGCCCGTCCCCCGGGGGCCCACCCTCCTCCGGCGGCAGCCGGAGCGGGTTCTACGACGCGGATACGGTGCTGAACACGGTCAAGGTGCCGTGCGATCCTGCCCAGATCATCGTCAACCACGCCAGCTTCCGGGTCGAGCTGGGGGCCGGCGGCCCGGCGTCCCGGCCGTCCGCCCCGGTCCCCGTGCCCCCGGCCGCACCGCACCGGGTGCCCGCCGCGGTGGGCACCTCCGGCATCCCCGGCACCTCCGGCACGGCCGGCGCGCCGGGTACGGAGGGCGGCCGGCGGGCGCTGGTGCTCAGCGGCCGGGGCGACACCGCGGCCCG
>NZ_WTLH01000085.1:20707-26485 GCF_011421595.1 Streptomyces sp. YIM 98790
GGGGCGACACCGCGGCCCGGCTGCTGGCCGCGGCCCGCCCGCCCGCCGCCGTACCCGGCGCGCCCGGCGGGGACCCGGATTCGGTCGCCACCCAGGTGCTGCCCCGGGTCATGGAGACCGCGCTGCTGCCCGCCGTGGCCCCGCAGCGGGCCGCCACGGACCCGACGACCGAGCCCCGCCGCGCAGCCGGCACCGGCGCCGATACCGCGGACACCGCGGTGCTGACCCCCGTGCGGCCCCGCGGCCCCGGCCCCGGCCCCGGCGCGGGCGCGGGCCGGTACCCGGACACCTACGCCCCGTCCTACGAGAGCGCCGGGGACGGCACCGGCCCGCTGGTGGTCGTGGGGCAGACCGAGCCGTCCGGCAGCCGCGCCGAGGCAGCCCGCCGCTTCTACCCCGACCGCCGGATCAATCTCGGCATCGTGCTGCTGCCGCTCCGGCTGCTGCTGGGCTTCATCGTGATCTCCGCCGGGCTGGGCAAGCTCACCGATCCCGTCTACTTCGACGGCGGCGAGCGCGGCTCCATGGTGCTGTGGCTGTCCGGGCTGGAGCCCTGGGCGCTGGCCGAGCCGCTGCACTCCTGGGCCCTGGCGCATCCGGTCGGCGCCGGGCTGACGGTCGCCTTCACCCAGATCATCGCCGGGGTGCTGACCATCGCCGGCCTGTGGCAGCGGCTGGCCGCGGTGCTCGGCGCACTGCTGTCGGTCGCCCTGCTGGTGACGGTCAGCTGGCAGGCCGGTCCCGCCTACGACACCCCGGACATCATCCTGCTGGCCGCCTGGAGCCCGCTGGTCATCGCCGGCGCGCCGGTCTACTCGCTGGATTCCCGGCTCGCCGGCGAGGCCTGGCGCACCCTGGGCCCGCGCGCCCCGCTGGCGGATCTGCGCCGCCGGGTGCTGCGCCGGGGCGCGCTGCTGGCGACCCTGCTGGCCGGCATGGTGATGCTGCTGGGCTCGGTGCTGGGCGGGGCGGTGCGCTCCACCGAGGAATTCGAGACCGGCCGGGATCCGTACGGCGGGGAGCAGCCGCGCAACAGCCGGCCGGGCTCGCCGCTGCCGGAGGAGACCGCCGGGGCGGAAGGTGCCTCGCCCGGCGGGGGCCTGGAGGGCGGGGCCGCCGCCCCGGGCGACGAGGAGAGCGGGCAGCGGGAGGAACAGGAGCGGAGCGCCGCCGGAACGGAATCCCCCGGGGCCGAGGAGAGCGCCGCGGAGGAGACCGGAAGCGCCGAGCAGACCATCCCGGGCAGCGAGCAGACGGTTCCGGCGTCCCCGGAGGAGTCGGCCGCCGCGGGCGGTGAGTCCGCTCCGGCGGAGACCGGCACCGGGCCGGAGGGCGCGGGCGGCGAGAGCAGCGAGCCGGGAGCCGGCGCGGGCTCGGGATCGCCGTCGGAACCGGGTGACAGCGGTGCGGACGGCTCCGAGAGCGACGGGGGTGATCAGGGCAGCCTCGGCCGGATCGGCGGGCTGCTCGGTTAGGGCGGCCTCCTCGGCTGATGAGCACAGGGCCGGCCGGCCCGGGAGCGGAACGGTGGTGCCCCGCACAGGAGTCCTGTGCGGGGCACCACCGTTCCGCTCCCGGTGTGCCGCGCCACGCGTCGCGGCGGGCCGGCCGACCGGCGGTCAGCCGGCCGGGCCGCGCAGTTCGCGGGCGGCCTCGGTGAGATCCTTGGCGGTGTCGATGGCACGCCAGTAGGCGCCCTGCGGCAGCGGGAAACCGGCCAGCCGGCGTTCCCGGGCCAGCCAGGGGAAGGTGGCGCGCTCGTGGTCGCCGCGGTCCGGCAGCAGGGCGGTGAACTCGTGCGAGAACACGTACACACCGGCATTGATGTCGTACGGGATCGGCGGGGCCTCGATGAAGTCGGTGACATTGCCGAACTCGTCGGTGGCCACCGCCCCCCACGGGATACGCGGCCGGGCCAGCGCCAGCGTGGCTATGGCATCCCGCTCGGCGTGAAAGGCGGCCATCCTCCGCAGGGAGAAGCGGGTCCAGATGTCGCCGTTGGTGGCGTACCAGGGCTCGTCATGGCGCGGCAGCGCCTTGGCCGCGTACTTGAGGCCGCCGCCGCGGCCCAGCGGCTCGCTCTCCACCACGGTGCTCACCCGCAGCGGCAGGGGCGCCGAGGACAGCCAGTCCTGGAGCACCTCGGCGAGGTGCCCGCAGGAGACGACCACGTCCGTGACCCCCTCCTCGGCGAGCCAGGTGAGCTGGTGACCGATGATGGGCGTCCCCGTCCCGGGGATCTCCACCATCGGCTTGGGGCGGTCGTCGGTGTACGGGCGCAGGCGGGAGCCCTGGCCACCGGCCAGGATCACCGCCTGCGTGGGGGACGGAGCTTCAGTCATGCCCCGCAGCGTATACGGACGAGATGTCCGTACGAGGCGCTTCCGGCAACAGCGCGAAGAAGCCGACGAATCACCGGAAACACCGGCCCCGCAGCGCCCTGGCGTGCGCGCCGGCGGCCGGACACGCCGCGGCCCGTGGTCCGGTGGACCCACGGGCCGGTGGTGAGGCCGGTGCCTTGCCGGTGCCTTGCCGGTGCCGGTGCCGGGCGTCAGCCGGCGGAGAGGACGCCGGCGGCGTAGGAGGTGTCGCAGACGGGGCGGGCGTACTCCTGGGCCTGGGCGCTGCCGTACTTCTCCACGGCCGCGCGGCCGAGGGCCCTGGCGATGTCGGCGCAGTGCCGGGCCAGCGACGGCCGGCGGTCCACCTCGTACTGGAGGCTGGTGAGCGCCACGGCCGGGTCCTCCTGCTGGAGCTCGGCGATCAGCCGGTCGCGCAGCGCCTGCTCCGGGGCCACCTCCCCGGTGGCGGCGCCGGGCGCCGCGGCCGGGGGCGCCGCGGGGTCGGCGGGCGCCGACGCCGGGGCGGAGGAGCCGTCCTGTTCCGCGCCGGCGGGCAGGACGGTCGCCTCGGCGGGCGCGACGGCCCATGGCACGCGGGCGACGGCGAGCGTCCCCGACAGCACCAGGACGACCGGAAGGACAAGGGCGAGACTGCGGCCGATACGGCGGGCTGCCTGGTTCACGGAAGATCCTCGCGGGACGGGTCGGGCGGAATGCCGCTGAGTTGGTAATGCACGCTGGGGTGACAGCGATGGTAGCGATTGGTGGGTATTTGGCGACATTTGCTCACCCTTATGGGTGAAGGGTTTTCCCGTATTCGCATGACGAGGTTGACGAGTGCTGCTCGAACTGGGCGATTCCGCCCGGAATCTCCGCCTGCCCGTCCGGGCATGGAAAAGCGGGCCCGTGCATCCCCCGAGAGGAAGCACGGGCCCGCCTGGGTCCCGCCGGTGGCCGGCCGGCCGTCCGCCGCGGTGCGGGCGGTGCCGGCCGGCGCGCCGGTGCGGTCGGTTCAGTCGGTCAGGCGCTCACCGGTGCTGGCGGAGAACACGTGGGTCTCGCCCGGCCGCGGCACCACGTGGATCTCGGCGCCCTTCTCCGGCACCTGGCGGCTGTCGACCCGGATGACCAGGTCCTTCTCCTCGCCGCCGACATGGGCGGTGCCGTAGATGTAGCCGTCGGCGCCGGTCTCCTCGACCACGTTCACCGAGACCGCGACACCGGCCGCGTCCTGCGGCTGCTCCTTCTGCAGGCCCAGGCCGTCGCCGGAGCCGGTGACCTCGAAGTGCTCGGGGCGGCAGCCCACCACCACATGCGTGTCGCCCTTGCTCTGGGCCTCGGACAGCGCGTGGCGCTCGATCGGCACCACGCTGTTGCCGAACTTCACGCCGCCGTCGGTGATCGGCACCTCGATCAGGTTCATGGCCGGGGAGCCGATGAAGCCCGCCACGAAGAGGTTGGCCGGCTTGTCGTACATGTGGCGCGGGGTGTCGATCTGCTGGAGCAGGCCGTCCTTGAGCACGGCCACCCGGTCACCCATGGTCATGGCCTCGACCTGGTCGTGGGTGACGTAGACGGTGGTGACGCCCAGCCGGCGCTGGAGGCTGGCGATCTGGGTACGGGTCTGGACCCGGAGCTTGGCGTCGAGGTTCGACAGCGGCTCGTCCATGAGGAACACCTGGGGCTCGCGCACGATGGCGCGGCCCATGGCGACACGCTGCCGCTGACCGCCGGAGAGCGCCTTGGGCTTGCGGTCCAGGTACTCGGTGAGGTCCAGGATCTTGGCGGCTTCCTCCACCTTGGCGCGGATCTCCGCCTTCGGCACACCCGCGATCTTGAGCGCGAAGCCCATGTTCTGGGCGACGGTCATGTGCGGGTACAGCGCGTAGTTCTGGAACACCATGGCGATGTCCCGGTCCTTGGGCGGCAGGTGGGTGACGTCACGGTCACCGATGTGGATGGAGCCTCCGTTGACGTCCTCCAGGCCCGCGAGCATCCGCAGGGAGGTGGACTTGCCACAGCCGGAGGGGCCCACCAGCACGAGGAACTCGCCGTCCTCGATCGCGATGTCGAGCTGGTCGACGGCGGGCACGGTGGAACCCGGGTAGATCCGGGTCGCCTTGTCGAAAGTGACCGTAGCCATGATGTTCTTGTCTCCTTCACCGGCAGGAACGTGCCGGACGATCCGAGTAAAGGCAATGGTCCACCCATGTGGACGCTCCGAGAACCTAACCCGAAGGAGTGAGTGCTGTCACCACCTGGTGGTGTACGGCACAGAGAATGGGTCCGTCTGGACCCGCAGGGGCTTGGGTAGACTGCTCGGGTCCTGCCGCCTTAGCTCAGCCGGTCAGAGCAGCTGTCTTGTAAACAGCAGGTCGTCGGTTCGAATCCGACAGGCGGCTCACTTGGCCGGAAGCGCCCTCTACCTGCGCAGAAACGTTGCGGAAGAGGGCGCTCCGGCTGTCCGGGCCTGGTGCCGCCGGGCCGCCCGTCCGGTGGCCCGTCCCGGCGCGGTCTCCGGCCGTACCGCGCGGATCGATGGACGGCTGTTACACGCCCGAGGGGCGCCCGCGGGGTTCCTTCCGTACTGTCCGTAGCCATCAGCAGCCATCAGCAGCCTTCAAAGGTGTTTCGGGAGCGTTCCGCGGGTGCGTCCCGGGAATGTGGGAAGGGGTCCGCCATGAACGTGAGAAGCCGGACGGAACGGATGCGCCGGGCCGCGGCGGTGCTGCTCGGGGCGGCAGCGCTGGCCCTGGGCGGCACGGCCTGCGGCCAGGAGGACGGGGGCACGGCAGGCTCCCCGGCCGGGGACGCCGCCACGGATTCGGCCGGGACCGCCGAGCCCACCGAATCCGCCGGGTCTCCCGGGGCGGACGGCTCCGGGGAGCCGGCGGAGGAGGACGGGCCCGGGGACGGCGACGGCCGGGCAACGGGCGGCGGCAGCGGCGAGGACGAGCGGCCCTGGGTCTTCAGCTACTACGGGGAGGTCAACAACGCGGAGATCGAGCCGGTCCATCTGGTGCTGAGCGAGTTCTCCACCATCCGCGACATCACCTGGGAGAACTGGGACGCCGACTCGGCCACCGGCACCGGCTCGGTGTCCGGCATGTGGTGCCTGCCGGAGTGCACGGAGAACCCCTACCCGGGTGAGGTCACCCTCAGCGATCCCGAGCCCATGGTGAACGGCGACGGCGAGCAGATGTTCACCACCTTCCGGCTGGAGGTCGAGCTGCCCGAGGACGATCCCGCCCTGGCCCAGCACGAGGACCTGGCAGCGGAGCACGCGCTGGGCACCATCGGCGCCGATGAGGTCGAGCGCTGGCGGATCGGCGGCGAAGAGGTGCCGGCCCCGGTCACGCCATGAGCGGCGCCGGGCGGGCGCGCGGAGCGCCGGCCGTGGCGGCGGCGGCCCTGGCCGCGCTGGCGGCGCTCCTTC
>NZ_WTLH01000086.1 GCF_011421595.1 Streptomyces sp. YIM 98790
CCCGCCCGGCCGCCCGCCCGGCCGCCCGCCCGCTGTGCGGACCGCCCCCGGCGGAGGCGGACGGCCGGGCATGGTCCCCGGTCCGGGCGGCACGGCAGCGGTCCGGTTGGCCCAGCGCCGGTGGCCGTTCGTCCCCTCGCGGTGGAGGGTGGCGGCAGGGAGGCTGGAAGCGCGGAGCAGCGACCCGGACGAGGGAGGCGCAGTGGGCCGTCTTGTGGTGGCGGGGGCGGGCGCGTCGGCGCCGGACTCCGCCTTCGCCGAGGCGGCGCTGCGCGGCGCCGGACTGGTGGCCCTGCACGCCTGGACCGCCTGGAACGCATCCCTGCCCCCTCCGCAGGACCCGGCGGAGCCGTACGCGAACCCGCCCGGAGCCCTCGCCGATGCGGCGGAACGGCTGCTGCCGGAGGCGCTCGCCGGCCGTCGGGAGCGGTACCCGCAGGCCGGCGTGGAGCGCCGGGTGGTGCGCGGCGGGACGCGGGCGGCGCTGACCGGGGCGAGCCGTTCGGCCCGGTCCGCGGTGGCCGGTGCGCGCGGGCGGGGCGGTGTCACCGGGCTGCTGCCGGGGTCGGCCGGCCAGGACCTGCTGCACCATGGGCACTCCCCGGCGGCGGTGGTGCGGGTGAAGAGCGGCCGGCGATGACCTCTGCGCATCAGCCCTCCGGCACCGTGGCCCAGGAACCGGCGGACCCCGTTCCGGACGCCCATCGGCGCGACGCCGCCGAGGTGGCCCGGCTGCTCGCCGTGGACCCGGAAGCCGGCCTGTCCGGGGCGGCCGTGGCGGAGCGGACGGCCGCCTGGGGCGCCAACGAACTGGCCGAGCCCGCCGGCCGGCCGCAGTGGCTGCGGCTGCTGGACCAGTTCCGAAGCTGGCTGATCGGCATTCTGCTCGCCGCCGCGGTCGTGGCCGGCATCGTCGGCGAGATCAAGGACGCCGTCGTCATCACCATCGTCCTCGTGGTCAACGCCGTCATCGGCCACCTGCAGGAACGCCGCGCCGAGCGCAGCCTGGAGGCGCTGCGGCAGATGCTGGTGCCCACCGCCCGGGTGCGCCGCGACGGCCGCGTACGGATGGTCCCGGCCCGCACCCTGGTGCCCGGCGACGTGGTGCTGCTCGAAGCGGGCGACCGCGTCCCGGCCGACGGGCGCCTGACGGTCGCCGCCTCCGTCGAGGCCGCCGAGGCGGCGCTGACCGGCGAGTCGCAGCCCGTACCCAAGACCACCCGGCCCGCCGGGGCCGGCGGCGAGGAGCCGGTCCCGGTCGCCGAGCGCACCGGAATGCTGTTGATGAACACCACCCTGACCCGCGGGCGTGCCGAGATGGTCGTCACGGCCACCGGTATGCGCACCGAGGTGGGACGGATCGCCGAGGCGCTGCGCACCGGGAGCGAGCCGCCCAGTCCGCTGCAGGTGCAGATGGACAGCCTGGGCCGGCGCCTGGCCGTGGTCAGCGGCATCGCGGTGACCGCCTATGCGCTGGTGTCCCTGCTGCGCGGGGAGGATCTGGCCGACCTGGGCCTGCGCGCGGTGGCGCTGGCGGTGGCCGCGATTCCCGAGGGGCTGCCCGCCGTCCTCGCACTCACCCTGGCCCTGGGCGTGCACCGGATGGCCCGTCGCGGCGCCATCGTCAAGCGTCTGGCCTCCGTGGAGGCGCTCGGCTCCGCGACCGTGGTGTGCAGCGACAAGACCGGCACCCTGACCCTGAACGAGATGACGGTGCGCGCCCTGTGGTCGGCCGGGCAGGTCTACGAGGTGACCGGCAACGGCTACGGCACCGCCGGCAGCGTGCGCCCCGCCGGCGGCGAGGCGGGGGCGGCCACCGGTCCGCGGGCGGCGGTCCTGCCGTTCGCGCTGTGCAACGACGCCCGTCTCACCGAGGACGGCGTCATCGGAGACCCCACCGAGGCGGCCCTGCTGGTGCTCGCCGCCAAGACCGGCCTGGACGCCGAGGAACTGCGCGCCCGCACCCCGCGCACCGGCGAGGTGCCCTTCGATCCGGCGGCCAAGTACATGGCCACCTGGCATGCCGAGCCCGCGGGCGGACACCGGGTCCACGTCAAGGGCGCCGTCGACGTCCTGCTGCAACGCTGCTCCCGGGTGCTCACCGCGGACGGCCCGGCCCCCCTGGACGGGGAGCGGCGCCGGGAGATCACCGACGCCGCGGCCCGGCTGGGCGGTCAGGGTCTGCGCGTCCTGGGCGCCGCCACGGCCACCGCCGACCGGCCCGGCGGGGGCGAGGTGGGCGGACTGACCCTGACGGCGATCGCCGGCATCGCCGACCCGCCCCGCGCGCAGGCCCGCGATGCGGTCGCCCTGGCCCAGGCGGCCGGCGTCACCGTGAAGATGATCACCGGGGACCATGCCGACACCGCCCGCGCCATCGCCCGCGAACTGGGCATCACCGGCGACGTCGTCACCGGCACCGAACTGGGCCGGATGAGCGCCGAGGAACTCGCCTCGCGGATCGAGGACGTCGGCGTCTTCGCCCGGGTCGCGCCCGAGCACAAGGTCACCATCGTCAGCGCCCTGGCCCGGCGCGGCCACATCGTCGCCATGACCGGTGACGGGGTCAACGACGCCGCCGCCCTGCGCGCCGCGCACATCGGCGTGGCCATGGGCATCACCGGCACCGATGTCGCCAGGGAAGCCGCCGACATGGTGCTGACCGACGACGACTTCTCCACCATCGTCCGCGCGGTCCGCGAAGGCCGCGCCATCTACGACAACATCACGACCTTCGTCCGCTTCCAGTTGTCCACCAACGTCGGCGCGATCCTCACCCTGCTCACCACCGTGGTGGCCGGGATGCCCGCTCCCATGACCGCGATCCAGTTGCTGTGGGTCAACATCATCATGGACGGGCCGCCCGCCATGGCCCTGGGCATCGACCCGCCGCGCGAGGGCGTCATGCGCCGCCCGCCCCGCCCCTCCGGCGAGCGCATCCTCAGCGCCCGCCGCCTGACCACCATCACCCGGGCCGGCGCCATCATGGCCACCGGCACCGTGGCCGTCTTCGCCGTGGCCCGCGGCCTCACCGGCGCGGCGACCGCCGCGACCATGGCCTTCACCACGTTCGTGCTCTTCCAGTTGTTCAACGCCCTGAACGCGCGCAGCGGCAGCGGCCCGGTCCTGGGCCGCCACCAGTTGCACAACCGCCTCCTGTGGGTCTGCCTGGCGGCCGTGCTCGCGCTGCAGGTGCTCGTCGTGCAGGCGCCCTTCGCGCAGGGGGTCTTCGACACCGTCTCGCTCGGCCCCGCGCAGTGGGCGGTGTGCCTGGCCGTCGCCTCCACCGTGCTGTGGACCGAACACCTCTGGCGCGTCCTGACGGCCCGGCGCGGCCACCGGGAGCCGCTGCCGTCCGGCACCGGCCGCGCCGCGGCGCGGCCCGGAGAATGATCCCGGCCATGGACGGCTACCGGCTCGACGCCCTGATCACCGCCCCGATCGTGCGCAGCGCGCTGCCGGCCGGCACCGGGACCGCACTGATCTCGCTGCCCGGGAGCCGGCTGCGCCGGCTGGAAGAGCGGCGACGCCCGGGCGGTACGGCTGGTGCGGCTGCCCCACGGACCGGCAGCGGGCGGGTTCCTGGCAGGCGGGTCCGGGAACGGTGAGCCTGGTCGTGAACCCGTCTACCGGGGGCTCTGCTCGTCTGTCACGGCACCTGCCAAGCCAGGCCAGCAGGTGGAACGCTCATTCACCGAGGTCAGGCCCCGACTCCCTTGGTCTGCCGCCGGCCGCTCTTCGGAGATCGGCGGATGCTCCTGGCGCGCCTGAGAGGCTGCCGGCCGCCCGCCGAGGCCCACGGAGGCGGTCGGTGGGAAGCGAGGACGCGGGCTGGGCAGGTCCAGCCCGGACGGGTGGACACGTGCCTCTCTGCGGCTTCCCGCGACGCCTGGCGAAGCGGCGATGAAGAGGCTGCGGCCGAAGCCGACGAAGCGATCTACGGACAAGGACTCGTTCTCGTGCCGGTTGACGGCGGGGCGCCGCTCACAGGGTTTCTCCTTCGCATCAATGGTGACAAGGCCTTCCGCTACTGGGACCAGGCCAGTCCCTCAGGACTTCTGACCCGTCCGCGAGTCGCTTGTGGCGATGGCCCGCGGTCTCGGAAAGCCGAGGTCCACGGCGGGTCGGCGGCTCCAGCCTTTCGTCTCTTCTTTCATGGCCTGGAGGAAGGTCGGTGAGGCCGGGACCTTCGACCTCGCCGGTCCGTCCTTCGGCCTTGGCGCGCAGTCGCCGTGCCTGGAGGTATTCCCCGTATCCTCGAGTCCGGCCAGCATCTTGGGGTTCATGCACAGCATCGGACAGCGGGTGCAGGCGCGCTCGTGCCGGCAAGGTGTGCCGTAAGGGCGTGCGCAGGCCGAGTTCGGCGCTTGTCGAAGTGCTCCTCGAACTCCGCCCGTTCCCCGGACATGGCCGGGCGGTACTCGTCCTCCGCCCTGACGGCTCGGCGCTTCTGCAGAGGCACCCGGTAGGGGTTGATCACGTCACTCTTCGCACACGGCGACGTAGCCGCGGGTGGTGAAGCGGCTGCGCAAGGAGAACGCCGACCTGAAGCGGGCGAACGAGATCCCCAAGGCGGCGTCGGCTCGTGCCGTTCCTCGGGGGAGGTGCCGCGGATGGCCCGCCACTGGGCGTTGCCGTGGACGGGACACCCCAGGCAGGCGCTCCCGGGGGTGCCGGCCAGGCCGCGGCCGGTGAGGTGGCGCAGGCAGTCCCGCCTTGACCAGCCAGGTCGCTCAGCGGGGGCGGCTGCGCATGCAGCGCACGCCGGCGTCCTTCGCACGGTGGAACTCGTCCACCGGGATGCCGACCCGATTTCGGCTCCAGAGCTGTGGGAAGATGCGGTCGTGATGTTGACCGGAAAGGGCGATGCCGCGTAGGCCGCCCGGCGCCGTGCGCGCCGATCGTCGTGCGAGCAGGATGCGCGTCTCGAAGTTCGGCGGTGCCGTTGACCCTACCGCTCGGCTCGAATCCCGCCAGTTGTGGCCGCCCTCCGTGCTGAGTGCGATCGCACGATACGAGGGCTTCCTGCGCCAGCCGGGAAGGCCGCTGTATCTGCCGTGGCCGGACTGCCCATGCTGCGATGTCGTCGACGCTCGCGACACTTTGCAGCTCGCGCTTGACCAGTTGCCGCCGCTGAGCAGGGCAGCCTTGCAGGAGCTCGTCAGCCGACTCGATGCCGATCTCAGGCGGCGCAGTCTCCCCGATCCCGACGCCCCGCGGGATAACGAATGGCAGGCAGCGCACTGGTGGCGGCGACGTCTGCACGAGCCGTGGCCAGGCTGGTGAGGGTTCCCGGCAGGGCCGCCCACCCCGCGCCGCCGCAGACAAGACCGCAGCAGCAGGGCGGCTCTTCGACTTCGCCTGCGCCCTGGCCCTGGAGCTGGACGGCCCGGGATTCCACCCCAGTGTGCTGACCGACTTCCGTGAGCGCCTGTGCGAGGACGACCGCGCGCACCAGCTGCTGTCCCTGTCGCTGGGCGGATGCGCGATGCCGGCATGGTCGCCGCGCGTGGGAAGCAGCGCACCGACTCCATCAGGATCCTGGCCGCCGCGCGGGACCTCACCTGCCTGGAGCTCGTCCTCGGAGCAGTACGCGCGGCGTGGGAGGAAGCCGCCCAGCGGGCACCCGGACTCCTCACAGGTCGAGCGGGCCGCCTTCGCCTGGCTGGCTTGGTACAACAGCGAGCGTCTCCACTCCGCCCTCGCTCACGTCCCACCCGACGCATATGAACAGGCGTACCGGCGAAGCCAGGAAGAATCCCTCCAAACCGCTTGCTCACACGATCGCGGACTCCACAAAACTCGGTTCAGCTCACACCGGATGAAAAGCAGTCGTCTGGCCGTGCCCCGGCGCCACCGGGCTTGGCCGCACTGACCGCTTCACCCCCGGGCCCAGGCGTCCTGGACCGGTTCACCGACGAGGTCTTCGCCTTCGTGGTGGATGACCGTGGGGATGTCCACATCCCGTTGCGGGACGGCCGGTCGTACCTCGGCTGGTTTCCCCCGGGCCGCCCCCGGCGCATGCCCGAACGACAAGTCCAGGGGCTCCTCCGGTTCTGGCCGTGGTTGGCAGGTTTCCGGACAGAGGTGTGGCGTCGATTGTCGGTCCGGAACCGGCGCGGGGAGGCTGCCGGGAGGGATGAGACCGACCGCGAGGGAGGCGGACCGGTGTTGCAGAAGGTGTTCGACAGTACGGAACTGCCGCAGGGCGAGCGGGTGGACGCCTGGTGCCAGGCGGTGTCGCGTTCACTGGTCCCCGTCGTGACAAAGGTCGACGCGGCCGGCTTCCGGGCGTCGATGCACGCCATGGACCTGGGCGCGGTGCAGGTGACGACCATGACCTACTCGTCGCTGCGGGCGCTGCGGACTCCCAGGATGATCCGGCGGTCCGACCCCGAGCACTACTCGGTGGGGCTCGGACTGCACGGACGGCAGTGCATCGCCCAGGCCGGCCGGGCGGCCGTGCTGGGGCCGCGGGGGCTGACGGTGTACTCCACCTTCCGGCCCTTCCACTCCTGGGTGCCGGGCACGGGCAGCGCGGCGTCGGTGGTGGTGCAGCTGCCCCGACGCATGCTGCCGCTGCCCGGCAACCGAGTTGAGCGGCTGGCGGGGGTCCCGCTGTCCGGGCGGTCCGGGGTGGGCGCGCTGCTGGCCCACTTCCTCATCGGACTGACGACAGACGCCGGTCCGTGCGGTCCCGCGGACGGGCCCCGGCTGGGGATGGCGGCGCTGGACCTGATCACCGCGATGGTTGCGCACCATCTGGAGGCGGAGGACGCCCTGCCGCCCGAGCCCCGGCAGCGGGCTCTGTTCCTGAGGCTGCGGGCGTTCATCCNTCCGTGCGGTCCCGCGGACGGGCCCCGGCTGGGGATGGCGGCGCTGGACCTGATCACCGCGATGGTTGCGCACCATCTGGAGGCGGAGGACGCCCTGCCGCCCGAGCCCCGGCAGCGGGCTCTGTTCCTGAGGCTGCGGGCGTTCATCCACCGGCACCTGGCCGACCCGGAACTGTCACCCCAGGCCATCGCCGATGCCCACCACATCTCGTTGCGCCAGCTGCATCGCGTCTTCGCAGCACAGGGTCAGACCGTGGCCGCGTACATCCGTCACCAGCGGCTGGAGCACGCGCGCCGCGACCTGGCCGACCCGGTTCTGGCGGACCGGCCCGTGCATTCCATCGCGGCCCGTTGGGGTTTCGCCCAGCACGCCGCCTTCACCAGGGCGTTCCGCGCCGCCTACGGCCTGCCGCCTCGCGACTACGCCGCCCTGGCGGGGAAGGGGATGGCACGCGCTGACAAAGGCACGGCATTCGGCGGCAAGGCGCCGTGCCCTGCACACGAGCAGGATGGCGGCTGACGGCGCCGAGCCGGTGCCGTCACGGAACACGGGACACACACGGAACCGGCTCGCCACCGACGCCGGCGGGCAGATGCGTCGACCGCCTCCCGCCCCGGCCCCGCGATGCCGGGCCGGCCCTCCACAGAGGAAGGACACCGCAGATGAAGCGGAAACTGGCAGCGTGCGCGGTCGGAGCCCTGACCGTCGCCACCTTGGCCCTGAGTACCTCTCCGGCCGCCGCGAGCGGCGACTACAGCGGGCGCGCCTATGTCTTCGGCGCCGGCTCCTTCACCGATGACTGGGGCGACGAGGGCCTGCTCTCCACCAGCTCGCACACCTACTCCAACGCCACCTGTCTGTGGCAGAAGATCCTGTGGGCCGACGGGTACCTCAACTCGACCGCGGACATCGACGGCATCTTCGGCGCCAAGACCCGGAACGCGACCGTGGCGCTGCAGCGTGACTTCGGCCTGGGCGACGACGGTGTCGTCGGCAAGGAGACCTTCGGCTGGGCCGACCGATGGCTGGTCTACGAGTCCGGCAGCACGACCAGCGGCTCGACCCTGAAGCTGACCTATGTCGGCCTGGTGCGCAACATCACGATCACGCGGGATGCCTCGGGCCGGCACGGCTTCTACGACGGCGACGGCAACCGCCGCCTGGCCGGCTACAACTACCGCACCTGCGCCTGAACGCCCACGCCGACGCGCGGTGCCCGTCCTCCGGACGCCGGGGCCGGGGCCCCGGGCCGGGCAAACGTTCCCTCGTACCCGCAGAACCCGGTACGCGTCGGGGAGTCATGGTGTCGGTGGTGGCCAGGCGTACCCGCTCGATGCGCACACCCGGTCTACCCGGGAAGCGAAGCGTCAGCGTCTGTCCTGGCAACACCAACGGCTGTCCTGGCAACACCAACCGCTGTCCTGTTCGCCGAACCGGCATACCGACAGGCCCGCCCGCCCGGCCGGACGGGCCGCCAGCCCCCCGGGGGCCGTAGCGGGGGTCTGCCTCCGTTGGCAGTAGCAGCCATCGCAAGCGACGCAGCAGCTGCAGGGGAGGCGGTGCTCGGTGCGGACGTGGCAAGCGGAGTTGATGCGGGGATCGCCGGGCACGGGGCCAGGAGCGGTCCCTGGCCGGGCAGCCATGCCGCACGCGTCATCAGGGGGCGCCGCCTCTGGACTCACGAGTAGCGAGGAGCAGACTGACCACGGTGGGCATGACGCGGAGGAGGCATGTATGGGACCATCCGTTCGACGGGGAAGCGCGGATCCACGTTCTCGGCGGCATCCTCCGGTCGGGCCTCGTGAAGCACGTCTGCGGCTTCTCAAGCGGGCCGGACTGAGCGTCATGGCACTCGTAGGGGCACCGCTGCTGGTGACCTTCGTGTCGGGGCACTTATCGGATGACGGGAACACCGCGACGGAGCCTTCCGGAGCGCAGTCGTCGGCGCCCTCGCCCAGCCGGCCCGACCTCCATGCGTCGGCATCGCTGCTCGGAATCACAAGCTGCACGGCACTCGCCACGGCACCGACCGCCCTGGAGGACCGGGCCGAACTGGCCGCCGGCGGCGACTGGTCCGGGCTGATCTCACGGCACAGTGGTGCCGCACTCGGACAACTGCACGTCGGGATCACCCTCCAGGGCGGTGACCGGGCCCTGACGATCGACTCGATCGACATCGAGCCCCGTGCCGGCCGTGCGTCTCCGCCCCACGACGGAGCACTTCTCTGCTGGGCCGGCCAGGGCGACGAGCCCAGAGTCCAGCTTGCGGCGGACATGGATCTTCCGGAGCCGTATCTCCACGACGAGGAGTCCCCCACCCTCCCGCACTTCCGCGACAGCGTCATCACCCTGGCGCCGCATGAACAGGTCAGTCTCGCGGTGTCGTTCCGGGCGGAAGAGGGCCACCGGGAGTTCGAGCTCATCATCCGCTACGTTCTCGACGGGGAGCGCGGCTCCCTGCCGGTGCCGCCTCCCGACGGCCAGGAATACGCGGTGACCGCCCCCGCGGACACCTACGAGGCCGCCTATCTCAGCACCGTGACCGGTACCCGACAGATGGATTCCCAGGAGATCTGCCAGTGGACCGGCGCACACGAGAACTGCTGACACGACGCCACGTGTTCTCCTGCCTGATGGTGTTTGCTGTTCTTGCCCTCACCTGTACAGCGGGGAATCCGCTCGCCGAGAACGGGGGAGAGGAGATCGACGGAGGCAGCAGTGCCCGCACGTCGGTTCCCGGAATCCGTGCGCCCGGCTGGGAGGTCCTGTGGGCGGCCTCCTCCACTCCCGAAGCCGGACTCGACTTCAACGCCATCAACGGCGCAGGCGCGCTGCTCGGCTTCGACGGCGCGCTGCTCGTGGCCCACTCGGGCGTCCTCGACGTGTACAACACCGCCACCGGCCAGATCCGCCGAAGAGTGCATCCGCCGGCGGAACTCCTCGACATGGGCCAGGCGGGAGCTGTGGTCATGGTCCAGTCGGGTGACTCTCCGAGCTCCTTGCCACGGTATTCCTCCCGCGTCCTTACCGCATACGACGCGTATTCCGGCGGGCTGCTGTGGCAACAGCGAGGCGTCACCGACGCCATCATGCAGCCGGGGGAAACGGCGCACCACATCCACGAATCCGCCGTCGCCATGACCACGCGGGGACCCGTATGGCTCACCACGTACACGTCCTACGGAATGGACTGGCGCACCGGGCGGTTCACATGGACACGCGAGAACCGCCGGCCGGACTGCCACGAGGACATTCATACGTATACGGCGGCCACCCGGAGTCACGCGGTGATAATGCAGGCCTGCCCGGAGGGGGACGCCGTCGTGGAGGCTCTCGACCCGGAGACGGGTCGGACTGCCTGGTGGCACAATCTGGGGCAGCTGAGGGAGGTGAGAATTCGAGCCACGGCTGACCTCATTGCCTTCAGCCACGCCGATCAAGGCGCGCCGACGGTCACCGTCTTCGATGACTCGGGCGAGCGGCTGGCCGACGCCACGATCATTGACCCGGAATTTTCCCTGGACACCGGCATGGATGTCGTCGGGCATTCCGGGGAGGATGTCTACTTTTCCTACGGGTGGACCCTGTACGCGTTCAACACCGGTCGTGACGCACCTTCATGGCAGGGATCGGTCCCCGTCGCGGGTGGCCCGGGTCCCTGGATGCTCGACGACAGGGCGATCATCTCCGTCTCCGGAACACCCAATATCCGCAACGTAGGGGAGCTGGGCCGCCCGACGGAGAGCACCGTCACCGACCTCACGGGCCGGCAGCAGACCCTGCCGCTGCCGGTCCGCGGCTCGCCGGTCGGCGTCAGCGGCGACATCCTGATCACCGTCACGGAGGAACCGGGCAGCACACGCATCAGTGCTCTGCGGCTGAGAAACCACACGTACTCGGGCCCGGCCGCCCTGCGGGGTATTCCCCGCTCGAAATGGCCCGACGCCTGCGCACTGCTGCCCGGCGATCGGCTGGAGAGCCTCGGAGGCGGCCATCTTCCGCTGCCGGTACGAGGCAGCAGGGAAGTCTTCGGAGTCACCCTCCCCCACGAGACGCACTGCCGCTTCGCCACAGAATCGGGGGAGGAGAGCACGTTTTTCGAGATCAGGGTGCAATGGGTGGCCGAACATCCGGATGCCGCGCGGCACATCGCCGCCGGCGACCTGCCCTGGAACAGTCCGTCGGTGGAGATGCGCGTACTCGGCCCCGGCACCTATCTGATCCGGCCGCTGGAGGGAGAACCCGAGACGATCGTCACCTCGGTGATCGTGACCAGGGGCCGCCATGTCATCGTCGTCTCCGGACGCGATCCGGACCTTGTGGTGGAGACAGCCGGTATCCTGCCCCCCATCGCGGACGCCGTTCAGGTGAGCCATCACCGGCCCGGCTCCGGTACCCACCACGGAGTCGGGAGAGTGATGACGACCAGTCATCCCGGCCCTGAAAAGGGCCGGACACCCGAGCCGCACCGCCCGGAGTGGGAAGGCTAGGCCTCTGCGTTCTGCAAGCGCCGGGGCACCGCGGTACGCGTTGCGCTGGCGGCCGCGATGCTGATGGCCGTCGAGACCGCGCTGTTCGCCGGAAGCAGCGGGGTGGCGGTGGCCGCGGCCAGGCCCGCCGAACCGGCCGCCGAGGCGGAGACGGACGCAGAGCCCACGGTCACCGAGGCCGCGGNCGCGGCCAGGCCCGCCGAACCGGCCGCCGAGGCGGAGACGGACGCAGAGCCCACGGTCACCGAGGCCGCGGACATCGCCTCCGCCAAGGTCGCCGCCAGGCTCCGGGACCGCCGCGTGGAGGCGCTCTCGCGCGCACCGACTCATGAAAGCGCGAGGCCAGCTCTCGCGTCCCCTGCCGCAGTGGGGGGAGGTGGTGGTCCTCGTCCCCCCACCGCCGCCCGGCCCGGTGAGGTCTCCGGTGAGCGCGTAGCGATATCGGCACCGCCGTCCGGAGCGGGACGGTGCGACGGCGGACCGCGACCTCGCCGGGCGGCCGGCGGAGAAGCGCACCAAGGGCGGTATCGCCGTCACCTCCGCCGACCATGGCCTCCGGGACCGGACATGTCAGGCCCGGTGCAGGTCGGTCATGCGCTTCCACGCGTCTGCGGCGCGGGCTCCATGGGCCTGCGGCGCCACTTCCACCTGCCCCGTCCAGACTTGCTCCGGCGGGATGCCCGAGCTCCCGCCCCCGCAGCGGGCCACCAGGGAGGGAGCGGCATTCATGACCGGGCGACGGAAGACGCGCGTCAACGCGGGACCGTGGGTGACCGCCCTGGCCGGGGCGGTGCTGATGGCAGGGTGCTCGGCGCCGGTCACGGACCAGGCCACCGGGGGAGCGGACGCAGATGCCGTGCCGCCGGACGAGACGGCCTGGCCCAGCGCAGAGCGCACCGGGCTGGTGCGGGGGATGGTGCTGCCCCTGGAGTACTACCTGGTGGCGTATCCGGACGAGGTCGCGGTGGACCGTGCTCGTTGGCCCGTGATCCGCGACTGCATGGCGGAGTTCGGATTCGACTTCGAACTGTATCCGCCTGGCAGTCTGCCGCCGCTCAGCATCAACGTCGCCAATATGGAGCGGCGTTACGGACTCGCCGACGCCGACGTGGCGGCCTCTCGGGGCTACCAGACGAGGGACTACGACCGGCCGGAGCCGGCTCCCGAGGACATCAGTGAGGAAGAGGCCCTGGTCCTTTTCGGGGGATTGGGGCGTCCGGATGACAAGTCGCCCTCCGATCTCTCCCATGACGGCCTGCCCCTGCCGGAAGGCGGGTGCCTCGGTGAAGCGGATCGGCTGACCGGCGCGCTGGACGATGACCTGGCCAGTCGGCTGAGCATGGAGTCCTTCTCCCGCTCCCTGGAGGATTCCCGTGTCCAGGCCGCTCTGGGGGAGTGGTCGCGGTGCATGGCGGAACACGGCTATCAGGTCGACCGGGTCGATGATGTGTTCGACGAAATTCCGTGGATCGACGGCCGGCTCAGCGAGGCGGAGATCACTCTGGCGGTGGCCGATGTGGGCTGCAAGGAGTCCACCGGACTGGTGCAGACCTGGTTCGACGTCGAGGCCGGTCTGCAGGAAGCGGACATCGCCGAACACCATCTGGCCCTGGAAGAAGCGCGCGAGAACAATGCGCGCGTCATGCGGGATGCGGCGAATGCCGCATCCCAGGACTGAGAGACAAGGAAGAGACCTCCCATGCGGAACATGAAGAAAAAGGTCGTCGGATCGTTCGGATCGCTCTTGATGGCCACCGGCATCCTTGCCGCGACCGCCCCCACGGCGCAGGCTGAGAACACCGTCTACACGTCCAATCTGTGCAGCACGACCACCTCCTGGACCTGTTTCTCGCTCTACTACACCTCAGGTGGCAGCAGTCCGGTCGGCGCCTGTTTCAGCACCAGGACGAGCATCAGCAATCACACCTCCGAGATCCGTTCGTATGGTGACCCGCCGTACAACACGACGGCGCGCTACTACTACATCTTCGGGCTGCAGAGTGCGTGCTCCGCGTTCGGCCCGGGCGACGGGTACAGCCAGTCCATCCGCAACAACGCCGCGGGCGCCATCAACCGGGACAGCGCGGCGCACACCGTGTTCTACAGCCCGGGCTACATGGGGAATTCCGTGCGCTATGCACCGGGCGCCAGCAAACTCCTCGGCGATCTGCGCAACGACAACGCCTCCAGCAAGCGGGGGTGACCGTCCGGACCGCGCGGGACGGCCGAACGGACGCGGCGCTGCTGCTGACAGGTGCCCGGCGGTGACAGACTCCCGGCGACACCGGTCGGGTGGTGCACCCGGTGACCACCCCCGACCTCCTGCAGCGCGGCAGCCGGCTGCGGCTGAGCGGTCGGCGTCCCGCCGCAGCCGCCCCCTGACACCGCCCGGGTGGCGAAACGCAGCCGCCCCGGGGCCGGTGGCCGCCGCCCGCACCGCATCCGTCTTCCGAGGGAAAAGAGCCACCGCCCCGGTCGGCAGGCGTGCGGCGGCCGGTCAGGTGGCGGCCGGGGACGCCGCCGCGCCACGGTCCGGCACGGCCGGCTCGATGCGCAGGTGCAGGTCCACGCGGCTGCTGTGAGCCGCGATGGCCGCCCGGCCGGCGGCCTCCGCCTCCGACGCCTCGCGCTCCAGGCCCAGACCGCGCAGGGCCGCCGCCTGGGAACCGCGGTACTCGGCCATGGTGAAGGGTGCGAAGGAGTGCTCCTCCGCGTACCGCAGCGCCCGCTCGGCCCAGGTGCGGGCCTGCGCGTACGCTCCGGCGGACAGATGGAACTCCGCCAGGACCCCGGCCGTCAGCGCCCGGCTGGGGGTGCGTCCGGCCTGCGCGTAGCTGATGGAGAGCTGCCGGAGCGCCTCGGCCCGGTCGCCCAGCAGCAGATGGCAGCGCCCCAGATTGTTGCGGATCAGGCAGGCCCCGGGCTCCCAGCCCGGCCGGCCCTCCGTCCAGGACAGCGCGTGTTCGGCGGTGCGGACGGCATCGGCGAGCCGACCGGTCATGGCCAGGCACGGCACCAGATTGGCCATCGCCATCACGGCCTCGCAGGTCCATCCCCGGGACCTGAACAGCGCGACGCTGCGCTCCAGCAGCTCGACCCCCTGCTCCGGCTCCCCGCTCTGCCCGGCGACTTTGCCGAGCTGGGCGAGCGCGACCGCCTGCGCGAAGACATCCCCGCGCCGCTGCCCCACCGCCAGCGCATGACGGCACAGCTGCTGCTGCTCTCGCCAGCGCAGCCGCAGCAGGAAGTAGCTTTCCAGCGCCTGCGTCGCGTACCGCGCGAAGTCCGACAGCGCGAAGTCCTGCGGCACGTGTCCCGTCGGCGGGCCGCCGGCCGGGGCGGGTCCGTCGTCGTAGGCGGGGTCGCCGAGCTGGGCCGCCAGCAGTAGTACGTCTTCCAGCGCCTCATCCGCCCAGCTGAGGGCCTCCTGCGCGCTGCCGGGCGCGCGCCCCCGGCCGTGGCCGCCCGATGGCCCGGGCTCCGGGCCGGAGGGAGGGGCCGGGGCGAACGAGGCGGGCCGGAAGCGGAACGGGCTGCTCTCCGCCAGCGATTCCTCCAGCCGGTGCAGCGAGTCGAGGTAGTACCCGGCCAGTTCGCGCAGACGGGCACGCGCCTCCCCCGGCGGGACGGCCGTTGCGGCCCTGCGTACCGCGACGGTGCGCACCAGATCGTGCAGCAGGTAGCTGCCCGGGCGGGGACTGGTGAGAACCTGTGCGTCGGTCAGCCGTTCCAGCGCTTTCGCCGCCTCGTCCGGCGTGCGGCCGGTGAGCGCCGAGGCCGAATCGGCCGTGTACCGCCGGACGGCCGCCACCCCCAGCAGGGGGAACATCTGCGCCGCGTCCCGGCCGCCGTCCGGTTCCCCGGCGAGCTGGTCGATGCTGACGGCCAGGACCGCCCACAGGTCGGTGTCGCTGAGCCGGAACTCGTCCAGCCGGCGGTGCTCGTCGCGCAGGAGTGTCACCCAGTCGGCCATCCGCCAGTGCGGACGGGCCGCCATCCGGGTCGCGAGGATGCGCAGGGCGAGCGGCAGCCGCCCGCACAGCTCGACGAGTTCCGCGCACGCCGGGGCCTCCTCGTCCCGGTCGTCCGGCGCCGCGCGGCCCGCGACGCGGTGCAGCAGCGCGAGGGCGGAGGGCCGGTCCAGGGGCCGGAGGTGGAGGTGGTGGCAGTCCCCCAGGCCGGTGAGCGCGGTGCGGCTGGTGATGAACGCCGCGGTGCCGGGCCCGGCCGGCAGCAGGGGCGCCACTTGCGCGGAGTCCACCGCGTTGTCCAGGAGCAGCAGCACCCGGCGGCCCCGCAGCCGTTCCCGGTACAGGGCCCCGGCCGACGCCGGGTCTGCGGGCACGTCCTTGGCGGTGACGCCGAGTTCGGCGAGCAGCAGCCGCAGCGCTTCGCCGGTCTCCAGCGGAGGATTGTGCGGATCGGAGCCGCGCAGATCGGCGTAGAGGAGGCCGTCCGGGTGGTGTGCGGCGGCCTCCCAGGCGGCCTTCACGGCGAGCGCGGACTTGCCGACGCCGCCGGGGCCGTCGATCAGCACGGTGGTGGACGTGCCGACGCCGCCGCTCAGCCAGGCGCGCAGCCGGCCCAGTTCCCCGGTGCGGGCCACGAAGGTGCTCGGCGCGGCGGGGAAGACCGGGGTCGCCGCCCGGCTCCGGGCCGCGGGTTCGGCCGGCGGCCGGGCGGGCGGCTCGTCCCCGGCCCGGGGCGGTGTCGCGGAGACCTCGCGCAGCAGTGCGGGGTCCTCGCACAGAATGCGCCGCTCCAGCTCCCGCAGCGTCTGCCCCGGCTCGATGCCCAGTTCCTCGACGAGCCGCTGCCGCGCGGCGCGGTAGGCGGCGAGGGCCTCGGCAGGCCGCCCGGAGCGGTACAGGGCGAGCATCAGCTGCTCGGTGAGGCGCTCCCGGGTGTGGTGCGCGCGGGCCTCGGCGGCCAGCTCGTCGAGGATCTCCTGGTGGCGGCCGAGGGACAGCAGCGCGTGGAAGCGGCTCTCCAGGGCCGACAGCCGCAGGTCTTCCAGCCGGGGCTGCTCGGCGCTGCGCAGCGGGCAGTCCCCGGTGTCGGACAGGGGAGTGCCACGCCACAGGGCGAGGGCGGCGTCGAGTTCCGCCACCGCCTCCCCGGGACCGTCCTCGCGCAGGGTGCGGGCCCGGCCCAGCGCGGAGCGGAAGCGCCCGACATCGGTCTCGGCCGCGTCGGCGTGGAGCACATAGCCGCCCGGCGTGGTGCGGATGCGGTCCGGCGGGAGCACCTTGCGCAGCCGCATGATGTGGCTGCGCAGCGTGGCCCGGGCGCTGGCGGGGGGCTCTTGCCCCCAGAGCCGGTCGCACAGGTCGCGGGCCGTCACCATGGCCCCCGGCCTGAGGGCGAGCACCGCCAGCGCGGCGCGCAGCTTCGGCCCCGGGACCAGTGCGGGAGTGCCGTCGTCGGTGTCGACTTCGAGGGTTCCGAGTAGGCGGATGTCCATGGGCATCCCTCCTGCACGCGTGAGGGCTGGGCGGGCTGATCATCGCATGCATGTGCGAGGCACTCAACGGCGGTCTCCGCCGCCCGCGGCGCGACTTCTTTCCGGCTTCGGTGCGGCTTCATGCCATCCGTGATCGCTTCCACCGGACTTCCACCGGGGTGTGGCGGGACTTCCACGGCCGCAGACCAGGCTGTTCCGGGTGGGGCGCGGTCCCCTCGGCAGGCGGGCCACGAAAGGAGCGGCGGCCATGATGGCGCGACACGGGGCGCGGACACACTCTTGCGACGGAGTGTGGGCCAGGGCGGGCGCGGCGATGGCCTCCCTGCTGATGGCGGGGTGCACGGCGGCGCCGGGCTCCGACGCCGCCGGCGCCCCGGAGGTGGCGGCGTGGCCCTCCGGCGAGCGCACCGGGCTGGTGAAGGGGCTGGTGCTGCCGCTGGAGTACTACATGGTTGCGCATCCGGACCGGGTGGCCACCGAGACCGTTTACCGGAACGCGGTGGAGGACTGCATGGCCGGGTTCGGTTTCCGCATGCCGGCCGTGCAGAGGGGCTCCGCCCCGCCCTCCGTGAACGCCGCCAACATGGAGCGCCGCTACGGAATCTCCGACCCGGAGGCGGCGGCCCGCCACGGCTACCGGCAGCCCTCGGCGCAGGCGGAGAGGCCGCCGTCGGACGGCCTGCCCGGCGGTGAGGCAGCCGCGCTGGTCCTCGACGGCGCCCCGGACGGCGACAGCGCCGAGCACGACGGCGTGCGCATCCCCGAGGGCGGCTGCGCCGGGGAGGCCGAACGCCGTGTGGGACGGGTGGACGACTTTCTGGCCAGTCAGCTCTCCATGCGGTCGATGGCCGAATCGGACGCCGACCCCGGAGTGCGCAAGGCGCAGGGCGAATGGTCCGCCTGCATGGCGGAGAAAGGCTATGCGGTCGCGCACCCCCACGAAGCCTCGGGACTTCTTCCCCGGCTGACGGACCGGCCCACCGAGGAGGAAATCACCCTGGCGCTGGCGGACATCGGCTGCAAGGAGTCCACCAACCTCGTGCAGCGCTGGTTCCGCGTGGAGGTGGAACTGCAGAACACCTACATCGAGGAGAACTTCACCGCGCTGGAGGAAACCAGAGACCGGAACATCGCCCTCATCGCCGAGGCCGGTTCCCGGTGAGGACAGCCAACGGCAAAAGAAAGGGATATCCCCCCGTGGCATGGCTGAACGGAACAAGAATCGCTCTCATCGCCGCAGCAGCGCTGCTGTTCGCGGGCGTCGGAATGGCCCCGGCAGCCGCCTCCGGCGGGGCCGCGGAATCGTCCTCCGAAGAGACCGCGGTCTCTGCCGGGGCGATCATCTACACATCGGACCGATGCTACAGCCCGGACCATCGCTGCTTCATCCTGGAGTACACCGTCGACGCCAGCGGATGGGGGACGGGCGTGTGCTTCACCAGCGACCGCAACCTGCGGAGCCACACCGGCCACTACGACAAGATCAGCAGCACCCAGTACTTCTACATCTTCAGGACCGGTGAATGGCGCGAGTGTGCCTCCTACGGCTCAGGAAGAACGGACGGTTCCGGGCAGAGCATTCGCAACAACGCGGCCTTCGGATACAACAAGGACACCTGGTGCCACGCCGTTTTCTACCACGAGGACTATGACGGCGCGTACATCGTCTATCCGCCCAACTCCGCGGGTCTGCTGGGCAGCCTCCGCAACGACAACGCCTCCAGCAGGGCGTACCCGTGCTCCGGCTGACGGCCGCGGCGGCCCTGCTGGGGACCCTGGTACAGCCGGCTCCGGCGGCCGGTGCCGAGGAGACCTCCCGGGCACCGGCCACCGCCCCGGCCGCGCACGTGGCGGAAGCCGGGCCCGCATCCGGCCCCGCCACCATCGGCGGAGACCGCAGGGACCAGGTGCTGGGCGCGGACTGGCGGTCCTCCACCGACCGGGCCTGGACGACCACCGGTGACGCCCAGGGATTCCACCTGCTGGTGGCCGACCAGCGGGACGGCTACACGTGGCGGACCGCCGCGTCCCTGTCCGAGCCGGGCTTCGAGGCCGACAGCTGGATCGGCAACGCGTGTGTCACCGGCTCCGGGGAACGGGCCGTCGTGGTGTACGCGCCCCGGACCTTCACCAACAGACCGGACCTGTTCGCCCGGGGCGCCTTCGCCGCCGTGGTGGAGCTCGGCACCGGCGACGTGACCAAGCTCGATGTGCAGACCACCCTCGCCTACTTCAACCCCGGCTGCGGGGTGGACGACGCCGCGGTGCTGACCCAGGACGGCGGGGACGACCTGGCCGGGTCCCGGCTGTTCCGGCTGGACACCGGCAGCGGACGGCTGGCCGACCCGGTCGAGACCGCGGTGCAGGTCACCTCCGCCGTGCCGCTGGCCGACGGCGGCCTCGTCGGGGCGGCCGGAGCCGAGGTGGTGCGGGTGTCCGGGGACGGCGGGCTGACCCCGCTGGCCCGCACCCACGGCGTCCCCTTCGAGCTGACCGCCGAACGCGACGGCGGCCTGGTCTTCCTGGACCGCAGCACCCGTCCGGGCCACCCCACGGCGAAGGACGGCACGGTCACCGCCGCGGACGACGGCGACAAGCGCGCGGTCGCCCACCACCTGAACGCCCGGCAGCTGCGCGGCGACGGCGCCCCGCAGACCGCCGCCGAGCTGGCCCGCGGCCCCTGGACCGCGATGGGCGTCACCCGCACCGCGGCCGGCGAGGTCTTCGTCACCGGTGAGAGCGAGCGGACAGCGGCGGGGCTGCCGGACGCGGTACGCCACCTGCCCGAGGCGGACAGGGAGGCGCGGGTCACCACCCACGGCGAGGCGGTGCTCACCCGGACCGTCTGGGCGGACGGCAAGGACACCCGTACCGCCGTGCCGGGGCAGGCCCGGGACGCGCGCATCGAGATGCGGGTACTCGCCACCGGGAAGACCACCGACTTCACGGTCGACCCGCTGGCCCGTCCGGTCGGTTCCCCGGCCGGGGGGCGGGAGCGCTCCCCGGCACTGCCCGGCCCGGCCCCTGAGGCCCCTGAGCGGTCCGAGCGGCGCAGCGGGCACAGCACCCAGCTCGGTGTCACCCGGGCGTCCGCCCCGGACTGGCTGGAGGGCGAGGACGAGCGCACCTGCTCGGTACCGCGCAACCACCCGGGCAAGCAGGCCATGCAGCCCACCCCGCGCCAGGTGGAATGGGCGGTCAACCAGGCCGTCTCCGGGACGCTCAACCGGCACGCCTTCCGGCATGCCGGCTGGAAGAACCTGGGCATGGGCAGCTACGCGCCGCAGACCCTGTTCCCCCGGCACGGGCTGGACGGCGGCGGTGACATCCCCTCGCAGGTGATGCTCGGCGTGGCGGCACAGGAGTCCAACCTCTGGCAGGCCGCCCGCTTCGCCCTGCCGGGCGTCACCGCCAACCCGCTGATCGGGAACTTCTACGGCATCGACTACTACGACGGAGAGGAGCAGAACGACTGGGATATCGACTGGGCCGCGGCCGACTGCGGCTACGGCATCACCCAGGTCACCGACGGCATGCGGCTGCCCGGCCACGGCCAGCCGACACTCACCCCCCTGCAGCAGGAGGCGGTGGCGCTGGACTACGCCGCGAACATCGCGGCCGGGGTGCGCATCCTGGAAGAGAAGTGGAACCAGACCCGCGCCGCGGGGCTGACCATCAACAACGGCGATTCCCGGTGGCCGGAGAACTGGTTCTTCGCGCTGTGGGCGTACAATTCGGGCTTCCATCCCGAGTCCGAGGCCGGAGACCACGACGGCGCCTGGGGTGTCGGGTGGACCAACAACCCGGCCAGTCCCCTGTACCGGGCGAACCGCAACCCCTTCCTGGACGGCGGTCGCGGAAACCCGAAGTACTCCGATGCCGCCCAGCCGCAGTTCTGGCCGTACCCCGAGAAGGTGCTCGGCTGGGCGGCCTGGCCCATCGAGGCGTTCACCGCCCCGAACGAGTCCGGACCCGGCTACCGCGCGGCCTGGTGGACCACCGTCGAGCACCGGGAGCAGGTGAAGCCGCCCGAGGACCTGTTCTGCACCGCGGCCAACTGGTGCGACGCCTCGCGGATCGGGGACGGCGAGGGTGAGAACAGCACCTGCCGCCGGGACGACTTCAAATGCTGGTGGCACCAGCCGGTCTCCTGGAAGGAGTGCCAGTACGGCGAGTGCGGCTACACCGTCCTGCGCTTCGACAGCACCTACCCGGAGCAGCCGGACGGGACCTCCTACCCCCCGCACTGCACCAGGTCGGCATCGGACACCGGGAACGCGGCGCCGCCCGGTGCGCTGATCGTGGACAACGTGCCCGCGAGCTACGCACCACCGCGGCCCGGATGCTCCAACACCTGGACCAATTCCGGCACTTTCGACTTCGAATTCGCCACCGACCAGGACGGGAAGTCCCCGGCAAAGGTGGGCATGCACCAGCTCGGCGCCGGCTTCGGCGGCCACTTCTACTTCGGGCACAGCCGCAGGAGCGACCGTCTCGAAGCCACCGGCACCTGGACGCTGAACTCCGCCCGGGACCAGTGGATGCGCATCGCCGTCCATCTGCCCGAGCTGGGCGCGCGGACCCAGCAGGCGAAGTACGAGATCGACACCGGCAGCGGCGCCTTCACGGAAGTCCGCTACATCAACCAGAAGCGCAAGGCCAACAACTGGGTGTCGCTCGGGGTCTACCGGATCGACGGCGTGCCCCGGGTCCGGCTCTCCACCACCACTCAGGACGGGAACGGCACCGAGAACGTCGCCTTCGACGCGGTGGCCTTCCAGCCGCTTCCCGGCAAACCGGAGCACATCGTGGCTGTGCTCGGCGACTCCTATGCGTCCGGGGAAGGAGCGGGCGACTACTACCGGGAGACCGACACCGACCACGGACACGAGAAGTGGTGGAACGCCTGCCGCCGCAGTGAGCACGCGTGGGGACGGCAGGTTCAGCTGCCGGGCACCGACGCCGCGCTCGGCGACCTCGTCGACAGCTGGAGCGGCCAGGCCGAGCTGGGTTTCGTCGCGTGTTCCGGCGCGCAGAACCGGGATATCGTCCGCAACGGCGGGCAGCCGTACGGCGAGGGCCAGTTCGGCGAGATTCCGCAGACCGAATCCGGAGTGCTCAGCGAGAACACCACCCTGGTGATGCTCACGGCCGGCGGCAACGACAACAGCTCGTTCGCCTCGGCGCTCAGCGAATGCGGGCAGCAGGCGAACTGCGCGACAGACGAGTTCTACGAGAAATACGAGGCCAATATCGAGGAGATGATCCCCGATCTGCGCATCACTCTCAAGGAAATCGCCAGAAAGGCGCCGAACGCGCAGATCATGCTGATGGGTTACCCCACCCCGCTCTCGTTGATCCGGAACGTGCCGGCGACCTGCTCAGTGCTCTTCACCACCTACGAGGCGGCCGCGATCGGCAACCTGGCACAGAGCGTGCAGGAGTCGCAGCAGCAACTCGTCGACGAGCTGAGCGGTGATCCGGCCGCCCCCGTGCGGGTGGCGTTCGTGCCGGCGATCAGCCATTTCCATCTCCACGAGGACTGCGCGCCCGAACCATGGATCCATGGCGTGGCCATCGGCCCGAGGGGGGACGGCGACTTCCACCGGGGGGACCCGGCCGCCGCCGAGCCCTGTTTCGCCGATTGGGCCCTGCTGCCCGAACAGGGGTGCCTCAGCCGTGAGGCCTTCCACCCCAACCGGCTCGGCAACACCGCCTACGCGGCGCTGATGCGGACCCGTCTGTACGACGTCGGCTACGGCCCCTGACCGCGCTGCCCCTCCCTGCCCGCCGCCGGGGTCCGGTCCGGCCCGGACCGGACCCCGGCGGCCCCACGTGTCACGAAGAGTCCATGCGAGAGAGGACACCGTTGTGCTGGACAAGCGCCGGCGGATCGTGCCGGCCGTTGTGCTGGGTTCCGTCCTGCTGACCGGGGCCGGAGTGGCCGCCGCCACGGTGGTGAAGTCGCCGCAGCAGGCGGTCGCCGACGCCGGGCCGCCACCGCGTGACGTCCTGACCGCAGCGGTGGAACACCGGGTGCTGACCGACACCGTGGTGACCCGGGGCCGGGTCGCGGCGGCGCAGACCGTGGACGTCAGCCCCGCCCCCGCGGCGGCGGACGGCGCCATGGGGCCGGTCGTCACCCGCACATTCGTCCGGCCGGGCGACGGCGTCGAGGCCGGGCAGGTGCTGGTGGAGATCTCCGGCCGCCCGTTCTTCGCGTTGCCCGGCGACATACCCGTCTACCGCGACCTGCGGCCCGGCACCAGTGGAGAGGACGTGGCCCAGCTGCAACACGCCCTCGCGCAAGCCGGTTTCCCCACCGGCGAGGACGCGGAGGGCACCTACGGCCCCGGCACCGCACGCGCCGTGGCCGGCTTCTACCGGGACCTCGGCTACGCACCGGTGCCCGACGAGAACGGCCAGGCCCTGATGCCCGCCGCCGAACTGGTGTTCCTGGCCGGTTTCCCGGCCCGCGTGGAGGCGATGACCGCGCGCGTCGGCGCGGCGCCCGGCGAAGGCGCGCTCACCCTCTCGGCGGGCGACCTCGCGGTGGAGGGCACCCTCGCCCCGCACGAGTACGGGCTGGTCCGGACCGGACAGCAGGTCGAGATCCATTCCGAGACCACCGGCGAGACCGCCACCGCCACCGTCACCCACCTCGCCGGCCACGGGCCGGCCCCGGGCCCGGCGCCGCGCCCGGGGGAGGAGCCGCCGCCTCCCGGCACCGGTCCGGCCACGGCGGCCCCCGACGCGTCCGGCCACTGGTTCCGGGTCCACCCCGACGACCCCCTGCCCGCCGCCCTGGCCGGGCGGAATGTCCGCGTGACCATCGAGGCGGCCTCCTCCGCCGGCGAGGTGCTGGTGGTACCGGTCACCGCGGTCTCCGCCGGACCGGACGCCACCACCGCCGTCACCGTGCTCCGCGAAGACGGGAGCCGGCAGCGGATCGAGGTGCGCACCGGCATCTCCGGCGACGGACATCTGGAGGTCACCCCGGTGGGCCAGGAGCGGCTGGAGCCCGGCGACCGGGTCATCGTCGGCGCCCGGCAGGACGGGACCGGCAGCGGGGAGCCCGACCGGTGAACCGGCGCACCGAGCCCGCCCCGCCAGTGATCGACTTCCGGGGCGTCGCCCTCACCTATCCCGGACCACCCCCGGTGACCGCGCTGCGCCCCGCGGATCTCACCATCCGCGCGGGCGAATACGTCACCGTCACCGGCCCTTCCGGGTCCGGCAAGTCCACCTTCCTCAACGTGGCCGGCCTGCTGGACGCCCCTACCGCCGGCCGGTACCTTCTCGACGGCATCGACACCCGGCCGCTACGGGACGCCGACCGCACCGCGCTGCGCGCCGGACGCATCGGCTTCGTCTTCCAGGCATTCCATCTGCTGCCGCACCGCAGCGCCCTGGAGAACGTCGCCCTGGCCCTGCTGCACGCCGGCGTCCCCCGACGCGAGCGCACCCCGGCCGCCCGCCGGGCCCTGGAGCGGGTCGGTCTCGGCCACCGCGTCGACTCCCTGCCCACCCGGCTCTCCGGCGGCGAACGGCAGCGGGCGGCAATCGCCCGCGCCCTCGCGGTGCGGCCGTCGTTGCTGCTCTGCGACGAGCCCACCGGGAACCTGGACAGCGCCACCGCCGCCTCGGTACTGGACCTGCTGGACGATCTGCACGGTGACGGCCAGACCGTCGTGGTGATCACCCATGACCCCGGTGTGGCCCGGCGCGGACAGCGGACCGTGACCCTGCTCGACGGAACCCTGACGGCCCCGCATCCGCAAACGGCGTCGGCGGGCGGGACGGGGGCAACCGGATGACCGCGCCCCGCCCGTCCCGGATGAGCCCGCGCGACCTCCTCACCGAGGCCCTGGCAGGACTCCTCCAGCGCCCGGCACGCTCCGCGCTCACCTCCCTGGGGACGGTGCTGGGCGTCGGCGCGTTCGTCGCCGTCCTCGGGCTGACCAGTACCGCGTCCTCGCAGATCGATGCCCGCTTCAATGCCCTGACCGCGACCGAGGTGATCGTCAAGGACACCGGCGGCGGACCGGACGACGGCCTCGCCTCCGCCTTCCCGGAGGATGCCGACGCCCGGGCCGCGGCCCTGGGCGGCGTCCGCCACGCCGGGGTGTACTGGCAGGTCCGGATGGGTCCGGAAGCGGGCGTGACCGGCGCGCCGCTGCCCGGCGTCGACGGTGAACGGGCCGAGGTGGTGGCCGCCACCCCCGGGGTGCTGCACGCCGCCGGAGTCCGGCTGACCGAGGGCCGCCTCTACGACTCCTTCCACGAGGAGACCGGGCAGGCCGTGGCGGTGCTCGGTTCCGGGCTGGCGGCGCGGCTGGGAATCACCACCCTGGAGACCCGGCCGACGGTCTTCCTGGACGGCCGGCCGTTCACCGTCATCGGCATCGCCGGCGAGGTGGACCGCAAGGCGGACCTGCTGCTCTCGGTCGTCATACCCCGCTCGGCCGCCCGACAGCACTGGGGCGGCCCGCAGAGCGGCGACGGCGCGGAGATGCTGGTGGCCACCGAACTCGGTGCCGCCCGCCAGGTCGCCGAGCTGCTCCCGCTCGCCCTGGACGCCGCGCACCCGGACCGCTTCGAGGCCGTGCCGCCACCGGACCCGCGCACGCTGCGCTCCTCCGTCGGCTCCGACCTGGAACAGCTCTTCCTGCTGCTGGCCGGCGTCTGCCTGGTGATCGGCACGGTCGGGATCGCCAACACCACGCTGGTCGCCGTGCTGGAACGCACTGCGGAGATCGGTCTGCGCCGCGCGCTCGGCGCCCGCGGCCGACACGTCACGCTGCAGTTCCTCGCCGAGTCAGGTGCCCTGGGAGCGCTGGGCGGACTGGTGGGCACCAGCCTCGGCACCATCGGCGTCGTGGCGGTCTCGGCGGCCCGGGACTGGACCCCCGTGGTCCATCCCGTCACGGTGGCCACCGCGCCCCTGGCAGGTCTGGCCGCCGGCCTGATCGCCGGCCTCTACCCGGCCTGGCGGGCCAGCCGCATCCAGCCGGCCGAGGCCCTCCGCCGCTGAAGCATGTTGCCCGGGGCTGTGAACCGGCAGGTGGAGGTGCCGGTGCCGCGCTGCCGGACAAGCGGCAGCACCGGGTGCGGCGCAACCTGCAGCGCATCAAGACTCTTCGGCACCCCCAGAACCACACGCTTGAGGTGCCTCGAAGTCTCCGGACAGGGACCCAATAGGATGTCCCCCCGAGCACGACGAGAAAGTAAGCACGTGGCACCACCCAGTAGATATTCACCGGAGTTCCGAGAAGAAGCAGTCCATCTGGCTCTCAAGTCGAGCCGGCCGATCGCGCACGTCGCCAGGGAACTCGACA
>NZ_WTLH01000087.1 GCF_011421595.1 Streptomyces sp. YIM 98790
CGCGGCGGCGCCGGTGGCCAGCAGTGCGGCGCGGCCCGCCCGGTGGTCGGCGCCGTGCACTTCTCCCCTGCTCAGCACGGTGACCCCGGCGGTGTGCCCGGCCACGGCCAGCGCGGGCAGGGCCGCCCGGCGGGCCTGCCCTCCGGCGCCGAGCAGTACGTCCAGCCCGCGGGCAAGGGCCATCACGGCCGGTCCGGCGGGGGTCTTCTTGGCCAGCAGGTCGTAGGTCCAGACGGTGGCGGCCAGCGGGGCCGCCACGCGCAGCGCCGGGCGGCCGCCCGCGGCGGCGGCGATCCCGAGGCCGGCGCCGGTCAGCCCGGCGGCCACGGCCAGGGCCTCACCGGGCGTGACCCGGCCGGACGGGACCGGCCGCTCGGGACGTTCCGCCGCGTCCAGGTCACGGTCGGCCCAGTCGTTCAGCGCCATGCCGGCCAGATAGAAGCAGGCCGAGGCCAGCGGCATGGCCCAGCTCCGCCGCCGGTACGGCCAGCCGGCCGCCGCGCCGCCCGCCAGGGTGTCCCCGGGCACGGTCAGCGCGGCGGGCAGCCGGACCAGTTCGATCGCGTCGCGCCACCTCACCGGCCCGCCTCCCCGCGGGCCCGGCGGATGCCGCTCCGCGAGGGGCGGAGGCGGGCCCGTCCCTTCGGCGCCGGCCGCGGCGGGCACGGGCCGGACGAGGCCGGGACCAGGACCGGAGCCGGGGCCGGGGCCGGGGCCGGGGCCGGGGTCATCGGGCCGGCTCCCCGGACGCGGCGGCGCCACCCGCCAGGGTGGTGCCGGCCCACTCGGTCAGTGCCCGCCACTGGCCCGCCAGATCGTGGACAGCGGTGCCGGCCGGGTCCTTGAAGAAGAAGCCGAGCGGCGCCAGCGGCCCGGCCTCGCCCACCTCCGCGGCGCGGGCGGTGAGCCGCACCAGGTCCAGGACCAGCGGCGCGGCCAGCGCCGAGTCGCAGCCGTGCCAGGTGAACTGCATGGACATCCGGGTGCCGAGGAAGCCCTCGAAGGAGATCAGGTCCCAGGCGGTCTTCCAGTCGCCGAGGTCGGGAACGTAGTCGATGTGCATGGGCCCGGCCACCGGCCCGCCCAGGATGGCCTCCAGTCCCTGCCCCTTGGTGCGGGTCTTGCTCACCGCGTTGGCCGGGTCGGCCAGGGTCCGGCCGTCGCCGCCGCCCAGCAGATTGACCGAGGTCCAGGACCGCACGGCCAGCGCACGGGTGGCGAACATGGGGGCCAGCGCCGTCTTGATCAGGGTCTCCCCGGTCTTGCCGTCCGAGCCCGCCCAGGGCAGGCCCTGCCGCTCGGCGAGGGCGGTGAGCGCGGGCAGCCGCGGCCCGGGGCTGGGGGTGAAGGCGACCACGGGACAGCCGGCGCGGAACGCGGCGTAGGCGTAGAGGGAGCTGAGCGGCAGCGGGGAGGCCCCGGCGTCCAGGGCCGCTTCGAGCCGTTCCGGGTCGTCCAGTCCGGGAGCCGAAACGGCGGGCGGTTCGGTGCTGGAGAGGTCGACGACGATCACCCGGTCGAGGCCGTGCCGGTCGCGGAAGGCGGTGATGTCGTCCGCGATGCGGCGGGCGGCCGCCCGCTGGGTCTCCCCGCCGGGACCGGCGCCCGGCCGTATCCTCCGGTCGGCGTCGACGAGTTCACGCTCCAGGGAGCGGGCCAGTTCGCCGGGCAGCACGCCGCCCGCGGCGAGTTCCTCGGCCCGCTTGGGCAGCGGGTCGGTGGCGATGTCGTGTCCGCCGGTGAGGAGTTCACCGATGCCGGGCAGCCGGGCGGCGGCCAGTTCCGGCAGTTCGGTGACGCAGCCCACGGCCGGGGCCAGCCCGGCGCGCAGCGCGAGCGCGCCGGCCGTGGCGGTGGTGGCGACCGAGCCCCGGGCGCCGATGAACCATGCTCCGGTCCGTGGTGAAGGTGTGGGTGACACGCTGTCGGCCTTCCTGGTGCTGTGGGGGGCGGATGGGTGTCGGGCGGGCCGCGGGCGGCTCCGGACAACCGGGCGGGTGGAGCGGGTGGAGCGGGGTGGAGGGGTGGGGGCGGCCAGCCGGCCCGGCCGTGACGCCATGCGCCGTTCGCGCGTCACGGCCGGGCAGGGAGGCTCTCCGGGCACCCACGGACCCGGCGGCGGACCGCCCCCGGTCGGGCGGGACCGTCAGCTCACCGGGGTGAGGGTCACCTCGGCACTGCCGGCCAGCGAGGGCAGACCGTCGACACCCGGGTCACGATAGGTGGCGTTGAACACCCCGAAAAGGTTGTCCTCGGCCGGGTCGTGCCCCTGGGCGAGCGTGGTGGTGATCGTTCCGGTGCAGCCGGTCGCCGAGGACTGCGGGTGGCCGTGCGTGTCGTGGCCCAGGATGTAGGTCACGGTGAGCCGGGAGCAGTCGACCGGCTGGTCGTCGGTCACCCGGACCTCGAACGCCACCGTGTCGCCGAAGGAGAACTCCTGGCCCTGCACCGGGGTCACGAACTCCACCACCGGCACCTCGTTGCCGACCACGATCCGCACCTCGGCCGACGCCGACTTGCCGCGGTCGCGGCCGCCGAGGTCGGTCACCTTCAGGGTGGCGGTGAAGACGCCGTCCTCGGTGTAGGTGTGCACCGGGTTGCGCCGCCAGGAGTCGGTCCGGCCGTCGGAGTCGAAGTCCCAGGCGTACCGGAGCCGGTCGCCCTCGGCGTCCTCGGTGCCCTCGCCGGAGAACGCCACGGTCAGCGGTGCGGAGCCGCCCGCCACGTCCGCGGACGCCGCGGGCACCGGGGTGCGGTTGCCGTGCGGTCCGATCCAGTCGATCCGGGACAGGGCCGCCTCCGGGTTCTCCGAGAAGTAGCCCTTGCCGTACTCCAGCACGTACAGCGCGCCGTCCGGGCCGAACTCCATGTCCATCGGGCTGGACAGCGGCAGTCCGGGGAGCACGTCCTCGATGCCGGCCAGGGTGCCGTCCTCGGCGAGCGGGAAGCCCTTGATGTAGTCGCGGGTCCACTCGTAGAACAGCGGGACGCCGTCGTAGTACGCCGGCCAGGCGTTCGAGTGCTTCCGCGCGGTCTTCGGGTCGTAGTCGTAGGCCGGGCCGGCCATCGGGCCGACACCGCCTCTGCCCAGCTCGGGGAACTCGGCGGAGGTGACCGACGGGTACCACACGTCCGGCTGTTCCACCGGCGGCAGGTCGGTCAGGCCGGTGTTGTGGGGGGACTCGTTCTTCGGTGCGGCGCAGTCGAAGGCGCCCCGGCTGGTGCCGGTGGCGAAGTCCCAGTCCTGGTACGGCATGTCCGGGGTCACGCAGTACGGCCAGCCGTGGTTGCCGGAGTCCCGCGCCACCAGCCAGCGGCCGTGCCCGTTGGGCCCGCGCTGAGGGCTGGCGTTGCGGGCGTCCGGCGAGTAGTCCGCCACGTACAGCGCGTCGGTGTCCGGGTCGATCTCGATCCGGAACGGGTTGCGCAGGCCCATCAGGTAGATCTCCGGACGGGTGCCCGGGGTGCCCGGCTCGAAGAGGTTGCCCTCCGGGACGGTGTACGAGCCGTCCTCGCCCACCGTGATGCGGAGCACCTTGCCGCGCAGGTCGTTGGTGTTGGCCGAGGTGCGCTGCGCGTCGAAGGCCGGGTTGCGGTTCTCCCGCTCGTCGATCGGGGTGTAGCCGCCGGATTCGAACGGGTTGGTGTCGTCACCGGTGGACAGGTAGAGGTTGCCCGCGTTGTCGAAGACGATGTCCCCGCCGACATGGCAGCAGATGCCGCGGTCCTGCTCGACGTCGATGATGTGCTGCTCACTGGACAGGTCGAGGGTGTCGCCGTCGAGCTCGAAGCGGGAGAGCCGCAGCACGCCCTCGAAGGCCGCGAACTGTTCCGGGGTGCCGGTGTACGGCGCGTCGCCCTCGTTGACGCCGGGGGTGGACGGGTCGTCCACCGGGGTGTCCATGGGCGGCGAGTAGTAGAGGTAGATCCAGCGGTTCTTCCGGCCGTCGAAGCCGGGGTCGACGGCGACGCTCTGCAGGCCCTCCTCGTCGTGCAGGTAGACGTCGAGCTCGCCGGCCTGCTTGTTGATGCCGGTCTCCGGGTCGTGCAGCCACAGCTTTCCGGCCCGGGTGGTGTGCAGCACCCGGCCGTCCGGCAGGACCGCCAGGTCCATGGGCTCGCCCGGGGTGTCGTTCAGGACCACTTTCTGGAATTCTTCGGTGACCGGTGCGCCGGCCCCCGGGTCCGTGCCGTGGTCGTGGCCGTCGTGCGCCGCCGAAGTGGGCGGTACGGCCAGCAGCGCCGCCGCCACGACGGCGGCGGACGCTATGATGGAAGTTCTTCGCATGGCGACCCTCTCAGCGCATTTGTGCAGGTGGTGAGTGGTTCGTTGAGCATGCAGTCCGGTCCTCCCGGTGCCAGCGGGAGGAGCGGTGGCCCGGTCGGCGGCGGCGGGTGTCCGTCGCCGCCGACCGGGAGTGAAGGGGAGTGAAGGGCGAGGGCAGGGGCCGGGGCTGCTGCCTTTGGGCAGGGCCCGGTGCGCGGCCCCGCGGGGGCGGCCCGGGGGGGCCGCCGGGAGGGGCCGCGGTCAGCAGCGCAGGGTGCGCAGGTAGGAGTAGCCCACCTCGGCCGTCTGGAGGGGGGTGACGTCCGGGGTGTCGTTCTCGACGATGTACTCCTGCACGGAGTGCGCCCGGAAGATCCGCTTGAAGTCGATCATGCCGGTGCCGAGGTCCGCCATGTCGCCGTTGTGCTCGTGCCGGTCCTTGACGTGGTACTGGAGCACCCGCTGCGGGGCGCTGCGGATGACGTCGATGGTGAAGCCCTCGGGGTCGTCGCCGTGGCCGCTGTTGATGCCTCCGGTGACGGCCCAGTAGAGGTCCAGCTCCAGGTGGACCAGGCGCGGGTCGAGCTCGGAGGTGAGCACGTCCCAGGGGGTGGTGCCGCCGCCGAGGTCGATGGTGAACTCGTGGGCGTGGTTGTGGTAGCCGTAGCGCAGCCCGGCGGAGCGGGCCACGGCGGCCTCCTGGTTCATCTGCTCGGCCCAGCGCTGCCAGGCGGCCAGGCTGGTGGAGTTCAGCCAGGGCACGACCATGTAGCGCTGGCCCAGGGTCAGCGCGTTCTCGATCTTGGTTTCCAGCGCCTCCTGGCTGTTGCTGATGCCGTCGTGGCTGGAGGTGCAGGAGATGCCGAGGCTGTCGTAGAAGGACCGGAGCTGGGCGGCGCTGCGGCCGTAGTAGCCGGCCTGCTCCACCTTGGGGTAGCCGGCCCGGGCGATGGCCCGCAGGGTCTCGTCGAAGCCGGGCTGTCCGCCGAGGGCCGCGCGGACCGTGTAGAGCTGGATGCTGATCAGTCCGGGCGGCACGATGGGCCGGCCGGTGGGACGGCTGGTGGCGTGCGCGGCGGGTGCGGTCGCCACGCCGGCGGCGAGGGCGCCGGCGCCCACCACGCCGGCCAGGGCGCCGCGCAGCAGCGAACGGCGACCGGTCTGCCGCGCGGCGAGCGACTGCGTGAGCGCTCTCTCACCGTCGAATCCGTAACACATAACGGCTCCTGTCTGTGCATTCTGGTGCGAGGTGGTGCAGATGCAGCGGTGTGCAGGGGTGTGCAGGGGTGTCGGGTTGTGGAGGGATACGGCGCGGTGAGATGTGGGCTGTTGTGGGGGGTCTAGGACTGCGGCGTGGAGAACGCCGCGTCGAAGGAGGCGCTGGGCGGGTCGAACAGGTTGGCGCGGACATAGGCCAGCGCCTCGGGCGCGCCGTGCAGGCGGTCCATGCCGGCGTCCTCCCACTCCACCGAGACCGGGCCGCTGTAGCCGATGTGGTTGAGCACCCGGAAGCACTTCTCCCAGGGCACGTCGCCGCGTCCGGTGGAGACGAAGTCCCAGCCGCGCCGCGGATCGCCCCAGCCGAGGTGGGAACCGAGCCGCCCGTTGCGCCCGTTGCCGATGCTGCGCTTGGTGTCCTTGCAGTCCACGTGGTAGATGCGGTCCTTGAAGTCGAGCAGGAAGGCCGCCGGGTCGATGTCCTGCCAGACCATGTGGCTGGGGTCCCAGTTGAGCCCGAAGGACTCGCGGTGCCCGATGGCCTCCAGGGTCCGCACCGTGGACCAGTAGTCGTAGGCGATCTCCGAGGGGTGCACCTCCAGGGCGAAGCGCACCCCTTCGGCCTCGAAGACGTCCATGATCGGGTTCCACCGGTCGGCGAAGTCCTGGTAGCCGGCGTCGATCACGTCCTGCCCGACCGGCGGGAACATCGCCACGTACTTCCAGATCGCCGAGCCGGTGAAGCCGACCACGGTGTCCACGCCGAGCCGGGCGGCGGCGCGGGCGGTGAGCTTCATCTCCTCGGCGGCGCGCTGCCGCACCCCCTCCGGCTCGCCGTCGCCCCAGACCCGGTCCGAGACGATGGCCCGGTGCCGGTGGTCGATCGGGTCGTCGCAGACGGCCTGGCCCTTGAGGTGGTTGGAGATGGCCCAGACGCCCAGGCCGTGCTTGTCGAGGATGTCCTTGCGGGACCGGACGTACGCGTCGTCCTCGGCGGCCCGCCAGACGTCCAGATGGTCGCCCCAGCAGGCGATCTCCAGTCCGTCGTAGCCCCATTCGGCGGCCAGCCGGGCCACCTCCTCGAAGGGGAGGTCGGCCCACTGGCCGGTGAAGAGCGTAACCGGTCGGCTCATGACGCCACTTCCTCCTTCTGCTGCGCCTGCTGGCCCTGCTGTTGCTGCTGTTGCTGCTGTTGCTGCTGCCCGGCTGCCGCCGCGGCCGGGGGCGGGACCGGGGTCCAGGTGCTGCCGTTTCCGGCGCTGCTCTCCACGGCCTGGAGCACCCGCTGGACCTGGAGCCCCTCCTCGAAGGACGGCTCCGGGTCCCTGCCCTCGGCGATGGCGCTGAGCAGATCGACGCCCTGGTGGGTGAAGCCGTGCTCGTAGCCGAGGAGATGGCCCGGCGGCCACCAGGGGGCCAGATACGGGTGGTCCGGCTCGGTGACCAGGACCCGGGTGAAGCCCCGGGTGTCGCTTCCGCCGTCTCCGGTGTCCCCGTCCCGGCCGCCGGCCCGTCCGTCGTAGTAGTGCAGGACGTTCATGTCCTCGAAGTCGAAGGCCAGGCTGCCCTCCGAGCCGTTGAGCTCGATCCGGATCGCGTTCTTGCGGCCGGTGGCGAAGCGGGTGGCCTCATAGGTGGCCAGCGCCCCGGAGCCGAAGCGGCCCAGGAAGACGGCCGCGTCGTCCACCGTGACCCGGCCGGTGCCGGAGCCGTCCGCCAGCGGACGTTCGCCGACGAAGGTCTCGGTGAGCGCGCTGACGCCGGTGAGCGGCTCGCCGGTCAGGTACTGGGTCAGGTCCACGATGTGTGCGCCGATGTCGCCCAGTGCCCCCGATCCGGCCCGTTCCCGCTCCAGCCGCCAGCTCATCGGGATGGCCGGATCGTTCAGCCAGTCCTGGAGGTACTGGGCGCGGACGTGGCGCAGCCGGCCCAGCCGGCCCTCGGCCACCAGGCGGCGGGCCAGGACGATGGCCGGGACCCGCCGGTAGGTGAAGCCCACCATGGAGCGCACCCCCCGGGCCCGGGCCCGGGCCGCCGCCTCGGCCATGGCCTCCGCCTCGGCCACCGTGTTGGCCAGCGGCTTCTCGCACAGCACGTGCTTGCCGGCCTCCAGCGCCGCGATGGCGATCTCCGCATGGGTGTCACCCGGGGTGCAGATGTCGACCAGGCCGACGTCGTCCCGGGCGATCAGCGCCCGCCAGTCGGTCTCCACCGCCTGCCAGTCGAAGCGGCGCGCCATGTCGGCGGCGGCCTCCCGGTCGCGCCCGCCCAGCGCCGTCAGCCGCGGCGTGAGCGCCGGGTCGAAGAAGCTGCGGGCGTTGCGCCAGCCCTGGGAGTGGGCCATGCCCATGAAGGCGTAGCCGATCATGCCGATGCCGATTTCTTCCCGGCGGATCTCCGGCCCCCCGCCCGCTCCGGCCGCCGCCTTGGCGGCCGGGTTCCTGTCCGTTGTACCTATCGAGCTCATCGAGCCCTCCCTCGTCGGCGGATGTGCGCGCCCTGTCGGACTGCTGTCAGGACTCGAAGCCCAGCGGGAGGTACTCCTCCACGTTGTCCGCGTTCACCACGGGCGCGTTGAGCACGATCCGGCGCGGGACCTCGACCTGGACCAGGTCGGACATGCCCTTGCCCTGGGCGAGCAGCCGGGCCAGCCGGATGCCGTCGGCGGCCTGGGTCGGCGGGTAGAGGATGGTGGCCTCCATCTCGCCGTCCTGGATCCAGCGCATGGCGTTGGCCGAGCCGGCACCGCCGATGAAGAAGAACTCGTCGCGGTTGGCGTTGTCGAAAGCCGCCTTGACGCCGATCCCCTGGTCGTCGTCGTGGTTCCAGATGATGTCGATCTCCCGCACCGACTGGAGCAGGTTGGAGGTGACCGACTCGCCGGACTCCACGGTGAATTCGGCGGCCACCCGGTGGCCGACCTTGGCGCCGCAGGCGGCCAGCGCGTCGGCGAAGCCCTGGGACCGGTCCTGGGTGAGCTGCAGCGCGTCGATGCCGGCGATCTCGGCGATCATGGCGTCCGCGCCGAGGTTGTGCTCGCTGATCAGCTTGCAGGCGTAGGTGCCGGCCGAGATGCCCATGCCGTAGTTGTCGCCCAGGATGGTGGTGCGGGCGGCGAACTCGCTGGAGAACTCGCGGTCCACGTTCACCACCGGGATGCCGGCCTCCATCGCCTCGATGGCGATGTCGGTCAGGGCCGCTCCGTCCGTGGGCAGCAGCACGATCGCGTCCACACCCTGGTTGATAAAGGTCTCGATATGGCTCACCTGGGTGGACGGGTCGTTGGTGCCCTCGGCGACGCGCAGGTCGATGTCGGAGTACTTCTCGGCCTCGGCCTGGGCCGCGGCGTTGATGGCGGCCAGCCAGCCGTGGTCTGCCTCGGGTCCGGAGAAGCCGATGACCACGGTCTCGCCCGGGTCGTCGTTGGAGCTGGCGGCGTTCTGCTTGCCGTCGTCGGCGTCGTTGTCCTTGCTCTCGGCGGGGCTGTTGCTGGTGCAGGCGGCGGCCAGGCTCACCGCCGCCATGGCCACACCGACCCGGGTGAGCACGCGGAGGGAACGTCTGCCGGTGTTTTTGCGCATGGTGAACTCCTGTGGGTGTGCGAAGCGCTTTGCGGGCGGAAGAAGAGAAACGTTGCTCTGGAACTGTTCCGAGGCGCGCGGGCGGCCGGGGCGGCCCGCGCTAGGGAGTGCTGTTGCGGGCCGCGACGCGCTGCTGGAGCAGCACCGCCGCGACGATGATCAGCCCCTTGGCCACCGCCTGGGTGGAGCTGTCCAGGTTGTTGAGGGTGAAGACGTTGGTCAGCGTGGTGAAGATCAGCACGCCGAAGACGGTGCCGACGATGGTGCCCCGGCCGCCGCTGAGCAGGGTGCCGCCGATCACCACCGCGGCGATGGCGTCGAGTTCGTAGAAACCGCCGTGCGTGGAGGTGCCGGCGGAGGTGCGGGCCATCAGCATCACCGCGGCCACGCCGCAGGCAAGCCCCAGCAGCACATAGAGCATTGCGGTGTGCCGCTTGACATTGATGCCGGCCAGCCGGGCGGCCTCCGGGTTGCCGCCCACCGCCAGGGTGCGGCGGCCGAAAGCGGTGCGGTTGAGCAGCACCCAGCCGCCCGCCGCCACCAGGGCGAAGATGATCACCAGCACCGGAATGCCCAGCACCCGCCCGCCGAAGAAGTCCTTCAGCCCGCGATCGGCGATGACCTGGGTCTTCTTGCCCGAGATGACCTCGGCCAGGCCGCGGGCCCCGGCCAGCATCGCCAGAGTGACGATGAACGGCGCCATCCTGCCGTAGGCGATCAGCACACCGTTGACCAGTCCGCAGCCGGCACCGACCGCCAGGGCGGTGGTGACCATCACCGTCCAGTGGATGTCGGCGGCCATGGTCTGGGTGGACACGGTGGTGGCCCAGACGGTGGCCAGGGCCACGATCGCGCCCACCGAGAGGTCGATGCCGCCGCCGGTGATGACAAAGGTCATGCCCACGCTGATCACGCCGATGACCGAGGCCAGCCGGAGGATGGTCATCATGTTGTCGAAGTCGGCGAACCGGTCCCCGGCGGTGATGACGCCGATCAGGCAGAGCACCAGCAGGCCGATCACCAGGCCCAGGGAGCGCCCGAACGGCCCGGACATCAGCCCGGCGATCCGGGCACCCACCGTCGCTCCGGCGCCGCCCCCGGCCACCCCCGGGCCCTTGGCCGGGGATGCCGGGCTGTCCCCGGCGCCGTCCTGCACCGCGTCCGTCACGCCGTCGGCGGTCTCCTCGCCGCCGCCCTCCGGCACACCCGTTCTGGTCTGGGCACTCACGCCACATCTCCTTCCATGACCATGTCGAGCACCCGGTGCTCATCGATCTCATCGGCAGGACCGTCCGAGACGATCCGGCCGTCGGACACCACGAGCACCCGGTCGGAGAGGCCGATGACCTCCTCGATCTCGCTCGACACCAGGACCACGGCGATGCCCTGCCCGGCCAGGTCGCGGATCAGGTTGTAGATCTCGGACCGGGCGCCCACATCCACGCCCCGGGTCGGTTCGTCCAGCAGCAGCACCCGGCAGCCGCGCAGCAGCCAGCGGGCCAGCACCACCTTCTGCTGATTGCCTCCGGAGAGGGTGTTCACCGGCCGTTCCACTCCGGCCGGCCGGACGTCCAGCGACCGGACGTGCTCGGCCGCGGCCTCCCGCTCGGCGTCGCCGTCCAGGAATCCGTTGCGGGTGAAACGGGCCAGGCTGGCCAGGGTGATGTTGCGGTAGACGGGGTCGTGCAGCACCAGGGCCTGGCTCTTGCGCTCCTCCGGGCAGAAGCCGATGCCGGCCGCCATGGCGGCACCGACCCGGCCCGGGGGCAGCGGCCGGCCGCCGACCCGGACAGTGCCGGCACCCGGCTTGCGGGCGCCGTAGACGGTTTCCAGGATCTCGGAGCGGCCGGAGCCGACCAGACCGGCCAGACCGACGATCTCCCCGGGGCGGACCGCGAAGGAGATGCCGGTGAACTCCTTGCGGCGGGTCAGCCCGGTCACCTCCAGCACCGGCTCGGCGGCCGGGTCGGGGGCCGCCCCGCGCTCGGGGAAGACGTAGTCGATGGAACGGCCGGTCATCAGCCGGATGATGTCCGCGGTAGGGGTGGCCGCCACCTCCAGGCCGGTGGCCACCGTGCGGCCGTCCTTGAGCACGGTGATCCGGTCGCCGATCTCGCGGATCTCCTCCAGCCGGTGCGAGATGTAGACGATCGCGATGCCCTGGGCGGCCAGGTCGCGGATCACCCCGAACAGCCGGCCCACCTCCTCCTGGTCCAGCACGGCGGAGGGCTCGTCCATCACGATCAGCCGGGCGTCGTGGGAGAGGGCGCGGGCCATGGAGACGATCTGCTTGCCGGCGGCGGGGAGCCGGCCGACCTCCCTGGACGGGGACATCTCGGGGTGGCCCAGGCGGCGGAGCAGCGCCCGGGCGGCGGTGTTGGCCTCCGCCCGGGCGGTCAGGCCCCAGCGGGTGCGCTCGTGGCCGAGGAAGATGTTCTCCGCCACGGTCAGGCCGTCCACCAGGTCGAGCTCCTGGTAGATGGTGGCGATGCCGAGGTTCAGGGCGGCCTGCGGGTTGGGCAGCCGGACCTCCTCGCCCTGCCAGTGGATATGGCCCTCGTCGGGGTGGTGGGCCCCGGAGAGGGTCTTGATCAGGGTGGACTTGCCGGCGCCGTTCTGGCCGAGCAGGCAGTGCACCTCGCCGGCCGTCACATCCAGGTCGATGCCGTCCAGCGCCCGCACACCGGGGAACTGCTTGACGATGCCGCGCATCGTCAGCAGCGGCTGCGGACCGGTGCTGGTTCCCGACGGGCGGGACGTCTGAGTTGCGCCTGTCATGCGGGACAACGTAAGAGCACTTTTACCGGGGGTCAATACAAAGTCTCGCGCTTTTTGCTAGAAGGCAGGTTCGTACTGGGGGTAAGTTCCAGGCGTTGTACCGTTGAGCGACCGTTCACACACGGAAACCGGGAGAAAGGGCACAGCTCATGGCGGAGCGAACGTCGGAGAACGGCATGGTTGCGTCCGGACCCTCAGCCGGCACCGCCGTCCTGCTCCAGCTTGTGCGCGACGGCCGGCCGCGCACCCGGGCCGAACTCGCCGCCGAGTCCGGACTGGCCCGCTCCACCGTGGCCGAGCGGATCGACACCCTGCTCAGCTCCGGGCTGCTGCGCCACACCGACAAGGGCCGCTCCACCGGCGGGCGTCCGCCCTCGCTGTTCGCCTTCAACCCGGCCGCCCGGGTGGTGCTGGCCGCCGACATCGGGGCCACCCACCTCAAGGCGGCGCTCACCGATCTGTCCGGGCAGGTGCTGACCGAGCAGAACCGGGGCATCGACATCGCCGCCGGGCCGGACCCCGTCCTCGGGGAACTGTGCGCGCTCGGCGAGACCCTGCTGGGCGAGGTCGGGCGGACCCGGCGGGATCTGCTCGGCATCGGCATCGGCCTGCCCGGGCCGGTCGAGCATGCCTCCGGGCGGCCCACCAACCCGCCGATCATGCCCGGCTGGGACGGCTTCGACGTACCCGGCTACGTGCAGGAACGCCTCGGCGCCACCACCCTGGTGGACAACGACGTGAACATCATGGCGCTCGGCGAGCACCGCACCCACTGGACCGAGTGGCCGCACATGATCTTCGTCAAGGTGGCCACCGGCATCGGCAGCGGCCTGATCTGCGGCGGCCAGTTGCACCGCGGCTCCCAGGGCGTGGCCGGCGACATGGGCCACGTCCAGCTGCCGCACGGCGCCGAGGTGCCGTGCCGCTGCGGCAACGTCGGCTGCCTGGAGGCGGTGGCCAGCGGCGCGGCCCTGGCCGCCCGGCTGACCGGCCTGGGCTCCCCCTGCCGCAGCAGCGCGGATGTGGTGGGGCTGGCCCGCAGCGGCTCGGTCACCGCGCTGAAGCTGGTGCGGCAGGCCGGCCGGGACATCGGCGAGGTGCTGGCCACCGCGGTCAGCTTCTTCAACCCCTCGGTGATCGTGATCGGCGGGGCACTCTCCCAGGCCGGGGAGCACCTGATCGCCGGGGTGCGGGAGGTTGTCTACCAGCGCTCGCTGCCGCTGGCCACCCAGAACCTGCGGATCGTGCAGTCCCGCGCCGGGGAGCGGGCCGGCATCTACGGGGCGGCGCTGATGGTGGTGGAACACGCGCTGGCCCCGGCCCAGCTCGACGCCCTGCTCGTGGAGGACTGAAGGCCCCGGAGCCGTGGGCTCCGGGGCCTTCCGTGGTAGCGGGGACAGGATTTGAACCTGCGACCTCTGGGTTATGAGCCCAGCGAGCTACCGAGCTGCTCCACCCCGCGTCGAGGGTGCTCCTTCCGGGCATCTCCCCGGTCTCCGGCCGAAGGCCGTCAGCCCGGGTATTTCCGTCAGGAACACCACTACTGTACCACGGGTCGCAGCCGTGACGATCATCCGGCGCCGCCCGGCGGGCGGGTGCACGGATGGTGCCCCCGCCCGCCGGGCCGCCTGCCGGGCCGTCTGCCGCCCTGCCCGGACGGCTGCCCGGGACGGGCTACTCGGTGGGTTCCCCGGCCGGCTCGTCCTCCTCCTCGCGGTTCACCCCTTCCAGTTCGGCGATCCTCTCCATCGCCTGCCGCAGCCGCTCCTGGGCCTCGCCGTACGCCGCCCAGTCGCCCTCGGCCAGGGCCGTGTCGGCATCCTCCTGGGCCTGCAGGGCCTGCCCGATCAGATCGGCCAGCGTCTCCTCGGCCGGCGGCTCCTCGGGCTCCTCGCCCTCGGCCGGCGGCTCCTCCGGTTCCTCCGGCTCCTCCCCGCTCTCGGTGACACCGAACAGCACGTTCAGCGCCTGGTCGAGAGTGGGTTCGAAGGCCAGCTCCTCGCCGTAGGAGGCCAGCACCCGCTGCATCCGCGGATAGTTGGCGCCCGCGCCGCGCACATAGACCGGCTCCACATAGAGCAGGTCGTCACCGAGCGGCACGGTGAGCAGGTTCCCGTACTCGATCTCCGAGTCGCCGCGCCTGAGCAGGTTGATCCGCTCGGCGATCTCCGGTTCGGCGTTCCACCGGCTCTGCACCTGTTTGGGACCCGGAGTGGTGGTGTTGTTCGGCAGCGTGAGAATCCGCATCGTGCCGTAGTCGTCGCTGCCGGCATCGGCCACCACCGCCATGTACGCGGCCAGCGTGTCGCGGTCGCGCGGGTTGAAGGTGGTGGTCAGCGAGAACTCCCGCTGCTCCTGCCCGGGCATCCGCATGGACAGGTAGTAGGCCGGCACCGGGTTGCCCGGACGCGTCGGGTCGTCCGGCACCTGCCAGCGCTCACCGCCCGCGTAGAACAGGCTGGAGGAGTCCACGTGGTAGCGCTGGAGCAGCTCCCGCTGGACGTTGAACAGGTCCTGCGGGTACCGCAGATGCCCCATCAGCTCCTCGGAGATCTCGCTGCGCGGCTGCACCGTGTCCGGGAAGGCCTTCATCCAGGTCTGCAGGACCGGCTCGTCCTCCTCCCAGGCGTAGAGCTGCACGTCTCCGGAGTAGGCGTCGACCGTGGCCTTGACCGAGTTGCGGATGTAGTTGATCTGGTTCTGCTGGGCCAGCACCTGCCGCTCGGCGTCGGTCAGCGCGGTCTCGGTGGCCTGGTCCAGCACGGTGCGCGAGGAGTACGGGAAGCCGTTCGTCGTGGTGTAGGCGTCCACGATCCACAGCACCCGGCCGTCCACCACCGCCGGATAGGGGTCGCCGTCGATGGTCAGCCAGGGCGCCACCTCGCCGACCCGCTCCTTGGGCGTGCGCTTGTACATGATCCGCGAACCCTCGCCGATCGCCCCCGAGTAGAGGATCTGCGGCTCGCCCATGGTCAGCGCGTAGGCCGCCCGGCGCAGGTAGTTGTTCAGCCCGACACCGCCGTCGCCCTCGTAGCGGTAGTCGACCTCGCGGCCCGGCTCCGGCTCGTCCTCGGCCGGTGCCTCCTCCTGCTCGTCGCCGGTCGCCTCCTCGTCCGCGCCGGTGTCGCCGGCGATGTAGTCCAGCTCCAGCTGCGGGCCGCCGACGATGGACCAGCTGGTGGTCGCCTCGCCGAAGTAGATGCGCGGCTCGTACTCGCCGAGCTGGCCCTCCGGCGGCAGCTCCTTCTCGATGAAGACCGGGGTGCCGTTGTCCTGGATGTCGTCGCCCTCGGCCGCCACCACGCCGAAGCCGTGGGTGTAGCGGAACCGCTCGTTGATCCAGTTGCGGTCGGGCAGCCGGGCGGTGTTGATCTCCCGGACGCCGATCACCGTGTCCTGGTCGCCGTCGGCCGTGGGGTAGCGGTCCACGTCCAGGGTGTTGGCGAAGGCGTAGTAGCCGCGGATCTGCTGCAGCTGCTGGAACGCGGGCGAGATGACGTTCGGGTCCACCAGGCGGATGGAGGCCGTGGTGCTGACCGAGTCCCGCAACTGCTCGCGGTTCTCGTCGGTCACCTGGCCGGCCTGCTCCCGGCCGAACGGCTCCTGCTGCACATCGGCGATGCCGTACGCCTGCTTGGTGGCGTCCAGGTGCTTCTGGATGTACGGCGTCTCCTTGGCCTGCTCGTTCGGCTTGACCTGGAACTGCTGCACGATCGCCGGGTAGACGCCGCCGATCAGCACCGCGGAGAGCACCATCAGCCCCAGGCCGATCACCGGGAGCTGCCACAGCCGCCGCCACAGCGTGGCGAAGAACAGGGCCGCGCAGATGGCCGCGATGATGGTCAGGATCGTCTTGGCGGGCAGATAGGCGTTGGCGTCCACGTAGCGCAGACCCGTCCAGCCCTCGGCGTCCCGGAAGTCGCTGCTCTTCAGCGCCAGGCCGTACCGGTCCAGCCAGTAGGCCACCGCCTTCAGCGCCACGAACAGGCCGAGCAGCACCGACAGGTGTCCGGTGGCCGCGGCGGTCAGCCGGGAGCCCGGGGTGGACAGCCGCACCCCGCCGTACAGGTAGTGCGTCAGGGCGGCCGCGATCAGCGACAGCACGATGACCGCGAAGCCGAAGCCCAGGAGGAACCGGTAGAAAGGATAGTCAAAGGCGAAGAACGAGACATCCCGGTTGAACTGCGGGTCCCTGATGCCGAAGGACGTGCCGTTCACCCACTGCAGCCAGGTCCGCCACTGCCCGGAGGCCGAGGCCCCGGCGATCAGGCCGATCAGCAGCGAGACGCCCAGCAGCACCCACCTCTTGTAGGGCGCGATGGCCATCCGGTAGCGGTCGAGGTTCTGCTGCTCCATCGACATCGCCGACAGCGGCGGGCGCATCCGGTGCGCCAGCCAGATGTTGAAGCCGACCGCCAGCGTCATCAGCACGCCGAAGATCGCGAAGAGCAGGATCCTGGTCAGCAACTGGGTCCGGTAGACGCTGGTGTAGCCGACCGAGTCGAACCACAGCCAGTCGGTCCAGAACCCGGCGAACATCGCGAAAAGAATGGCGAGCCCCGCCAGGATCGCCGCGGTGATCAGCGCGGATTTGGCGCCCCTGGACGGGCGTCCGACGCTGAACCCGCGCCCTCCGGGGCCGCGCGGGCCGAAGGGGCCCCTGGGGCCTCTGGGTCCGTTCGGACCGTTGGGGCGACCCGAGCCCCGGTCCGGCATCTGGAAAGCCAAGGTGCGCCACCTCAAAAGTCGGAGCGGATAGCGTGCGTGTACTCGTGTGCGGACAGCCACGGGGAACCTGACGGACCCCGCCGGCCGCCCACTGAGACAACTTACTCAAGCTTTACTCAGTTCCCCTCCCAGGGGGGCGGGGCGGCACGATAGAGACCATGGACAATACCCACCTTGACCCCCGGGGCACGGGCCGCATGGACTCCGCGCCGCTCACCCGCGCCGTGCTCGACATCGACTCCTACGCGGCCGGCCTCGGCTGGGACCTGCCGGCCCGGCTGTTCGCCCTGGTCGACACCGTACGTCTGCGGGAGCACCAGCCCGAGCTGGCCGACCGGCTGGCCCCGGAGGGCACCGGCGGCGAGGCGGCGGGCGAGGCGCCCCCCGGCGATGCCTCCGGCCCCGCCTACACCCCCGTGGAGCAGGACGAACTGCCGCCGGACGTGCCGCTGGACGAATTCCTGGCCACCATCGCCTGGCCGGAGGCGGTGGACGGCTGCGCGCTCACCCTGGAGCGGCTGATGCTGCCGCCCGGGGCCGAGGCCGAGGTGCCGCAGGAACTGCGCGGCGAGGAGAACGCCGAGGCGCTCGGCGCCTGGGTGGCCGGGCACCCGCAGCGGCAGGAGGTGCGGATGACGGTGGGCGTGCTGCGCTCCGGTGCCCGGGAGGCGGCGATCCGGCTGCGCGCCAAGGACTCGGACCAGGAGGTGCTCACCGGGCGGGATCTGGTGCCGGGCCTGGCGGAGGCCCTGGCCGCCACCTTCGAGGAATGAGCGGGCCGCGGCGGGCGGCGGCCGGCGGGCCGCCGCCCGCCGGTCCGGCCCGGTCCGGCGGGGGACGGGCCGCGGGGTGCTGAGGGCTACCCGCGGCAGCGCGGAAGGGCGTCGGTGTCGCCGGTGCGGATGGACTCCAGCGCGGCCAGGGCGTCGTCCAGCGACTCCACCCGCACCACGGTCAGCCCGTCGGGCGGGTCCGCGGTGGCCGAGACGCAGTTGTCGGCGGGGGTGAGGAAGTACTCCGCGCCCTTCTCGCGGGCGGCGATGGTCTTCATGGTCACCCCGCCGATCGGGCCGACATTGCCGTTCTCGTCGATGGTGCCGGTACCGGCGACGAAGGTGCCGCCGGTCAGGTCCTCCTCGGTCAGCTTGTCGATCAGGCCCAGGGCGAACATCAGCCCGGCGCTGGGACCGCCGACGTCGGCCAGCTCGATGTCGATGTCGAACGGGAAGACGTAGCCGAGACCCACCTGGATGCCCACCAGCGCCCGGCCGTCGTCCTCGGCCGGGACGGTGGTCACCGTGACGTCCAGCCGCTTCCGCTCCTCCCCGCCGCCGTCCCGGCCGCCGTCGCCGCCGTCGTCGCCGTCATCGGGCTCGCGCTCGACCGTGAGCACCACGTCCTCGCCGGCCTCGTGCTCGGTGACCAGCCCGGCGACCTGCTCCTGCTCGGTGACCTTGGTGCCGTCCACCGCCACGATCACATCGCCGGCGTGCAGTTTGCCCTGGGCCGGGCCCCCCTTCACCACGGCCGAGACGATGATCTCGGTCTCCAGCTCGTAGCCCAGCTCGCGCAGCGCCGCCACCTTGGCCGTCTCCTGCGAGCGGCTGAACTCCTCGGCGTTCTGCTGCTCGACCTCGTCGGCCGAGCGCTCGTCCGGGTAGAGGGTCTCGTGCGGGATGACCGCGGCGTCCTGCGACAGCCAGCCCACCACCGCCTCGGCCAGGCTCATCCGGTAGTTGACCCCGGTGACCCGGACCGTCGTCATGTTGAGATGGCCGGAGGTCTCGTAGGTCCGCTCCCCCTCGATGCTGAGCACCGGGGAGCCGCGGTGGTCGCCCAGGGTGTTGACCGTCGGTCCCGGGGACATCTCCGCATAGGGCACCCGGATCAGCACCGCCGCGAACATGAGTCCTATGAGCAGCAGTCCGGAGGTCAGCAGGCTGGCTGAGCGGCGCGACATGCGTCGACAGTAAGGGATGCCGCGCTCAGCCGTCCGCCCGGGCGGCTTCCCGCATCCCGCCGGAGCGCTCCGACCGCTCCATGGCGGCCCGGAACGCCTCGTACCCGCGGACCCCGGCGGAGTCGTTGAACCCTTTGGTACCGGTATGACGACGGGTCGCCCAGGCGCTCCAGACGGCCGCCGCCACGGCTCCCGTCAACGGAATCAGCAACCACAACAATGCCGTCATAGCCACTCCCTTCCGTCCGGCACAGACAACGCTCGGACAGAGGAACGAGTTACGCAACCGGAGTGGTTCCGCCCCCGCCCGCCGAAATCGTCCCGAACCCGCCGCGGACGGCACGGCCGGGCGCGGCGCGGGCCCCGCCCGCCGGGCCGGGGGCGGTCCGGTCCGGGGCGGGCGGGGCGGGGCGGCACCCCGCACCGCCCCGGAGGGCCGCGCCGCTAGCCGCAGGCCCCCACCCACTCCTCCGTGCCGTCGTCGAAGGTCTGGTGCTTCCAGATGGGGACGGAGTGCTTGAGCTCGTCGATCAGTCTGCGGCAGGCGGCGAACGCCTCGGCACGGTGCGGGCAGGAGACCGCGACCACCACGGCCAGATCCCCCACCTTCAGCTCGCCGACCCGGTGCACCGCGGCCAGCGCCCGCACCGGGAACTCCCCGCCGACCGCCTCCGCGACCCGGCGCAGCTCCGCCTCGGCGCTCGGATGCGCCGCATAGGCCAGTGAGGTGACGGCCGCGCCCCGCTCGTGCCCGTCGTGATCGCGGACCGTGCCGACGAAGAGGGCGGTGCCGCCGGCGGCGTCATCGCCCACGGCGGAGAAGACCTCGTCCAGAGAGAGCGGGGTCTCCCGGACGGCCAGCAAACGGATGGGCGTCTCGCCCTGCGTGCCCTGCATGCTCCCCATGCTCTCTCATCCCACTGCCGGTCCGGCACCACGGGGGCCGGGCCCGGCCCCCGTGTCCCCGCCCCTTCCCGGAGGGGTCCGGGTCCCGTCCGGCCTAGCGCCGCCGCCGCCGGGCCCGGCGGACCAGGGCCGCGGTGCCGACCAGGGCCACCGTGGCGCCGGCCGCGCCCAGCGTGGTCGCCGCGTCCTTGCGGCCCAGCCGCCGCCCGGCCACGGTGTGCCGCCCGGCGGTCTCGGCCAGCAACGCGGTCAGCGCCTCCTCGTTGCTCCAGCGCGGACGCCAGCCCGCCTCGTGCAGCCGGCTGCCGCTCACCACCCACGGATGCATGGTGTACGCCAGGTCACCGGCCGGGGAGGGGGTCAGGCCCAGCCGGTGCAGCCGGGCCGCGGCGCCGAGCGCCACCGCCGCGGGCAGCTCCATCCGCCGCACGCCCGACAGCTCCTCCACCTCCTCCTGCTCCAGCCAGCCGTCGCAGCCCACCGCGGCCGGGCCGTCCAGCAGCCCCAGCGCCGCGTACTCCAGCGCCGAGACCAGGTCCTCCACATGGCAGAACTGCCAGCGGGGCCGCGAGCCGGCCACCACCAGCAGCCGCGGCGACTCGAAGTAGCGCGTCATGGCGGTGTCCGACTCGCCGCCCACCAGCACCGCCGGGCGCAGCACCGAGACCTGGAGGCCGGGGTGGGCGCGCGGCGCCCGCTCGGCCAGCCGCTCGATCTCCAGCAGGTCGCCGACGCAGCTCGCCTCGGCGGTGGCGCGCAGCTCGGCGTCCTCGGACAGCGGAACGTCGTTGTCCGGCAGCGCGCCGTAGACCATGGCCGAGGTGCACAGCACCACCCGGCGCACCCCGGCCGCCGCGGCGGCGGTGAGCACCGTCTGGGTGCCGCGGACGTTGTAGGCGCTGCGGGCGCCCGGGTCGGCCTCCAGGCTGAGATCGAGCGCCAGGTGGACCACCACGTCCACCGGGCGGCCGTCGCCGCGCAGCCGGTCGGCCAGGGCCGGGTCGCGGATGTCCAGGGTGTGCCACTCCACGCCCTCGGTGTCGCCCAGCCGCTCGTCCAGGGCGAGCACCCGCCGCACGTCCGGGAGGTCCTTCAGGCGTTCGGTGAACAGCGCGCCCACGCCGCTCGCGGCCCCGGTGACGGCGACGGTCAGCGGGGTGGCGGGGCCGTTTCGCGCTGCGCGAACGGTGGTCTCGGGGGAACTCACAGGACCTCTCCAGTGGTTGTTCCGGGTACGGCTGGCCATGGCTTCCGCCACGGGCCACGCCGCGGAGGAAGGGATGACGGGCTCGGACCATCCTGCCCGAGAGTGTCTAGGCTGGAGGTCCAAGGCCCCGGAACGCGGCGTTCCGGCCCCTGGCCGGAGCAGTGCGGCGGTACGGCGGAACAGTTGCGATGCGCCATCGGCCGGCGGCGTACCGCTTCCTCCGGCGGACCTCCCGGCGCGCCGCGCGTCCTGTCCCCCATGGTGTACGGCCCGGCCGGAGCATCCACCCGTTCACCGCCCGATTCAACCGTTTCCCCACTTCGACGACACATACGACACAGATCCGAGGATTCCCGTGAGTGAGACACCGTTCGGATTCGGCCTCCCGGAGGAACCGGAGGACGGTGAATCCGGCAAGAAGAAGGGCGGCGGCCCCGATCCGTCCCAGAACCCGCTGGGCGCGCTGTTCGGAGCCTTCGGCCAGGGCGGCCCGGCAGGCGCGCCGGGCTTCGGCACACAGGACCTGGGCGCGGCGTTCCAGCAGCTCGGCCAGATGCTCTCGCACGAGGGCGGCCCGGTGAACTGGGAGCTGGCCCGCAACATCGCCCGCCAGACCGTGGCGCAGGCCGCGCCGGGCGGCACCCGGGACGCCAGCGTCAGCGGCCCGGAGCGGGCACAGGTGGCGGAGGCGCTGCGGCTGGCCGACCACTGGCTGGACGAGGTGACCTCGCTGCCGTCGGGCAGCCACACGGCGGTGGCGTGGAGCCGCGCCGAGTGGGTCGAGGCCACGCTGCCGGTCTGGCAGGAGCTGGTGGACCCGATCGCCGAGCGGGTGGGCGGGGCCATGGGCGAGATCGTGCCGGAGGAGATGCGGGCCATGGCCGGCCCGCTGCTCGGGGTGATGCGCTCGATGGGCGGGGCCATGTTCGGCACCCAGATCGGGCAGGCGGTGGGCACCCTGGCCGGGGAGGTGGTCGGCTCGGCCGATGTCGGGCTGCCGCTGGGACCGCCCGGCAAGGCGGCGCTGCTGCCGGTGAACATGGCCGCGTTCGGCGAGGGGCTGGGCGTGCCGGACGAGGACGTGCGGCTCTACCTCGCCCTGCGGGAGGCCGCCCACCAGCGGCTGTTCGAGCACGTGCCGTGGCTGCGCGGGCACCTGACGGGTACCGTGGCCTCCTATGCCCGGGGCATCCAGGTGGACACCGCCAAGCTGGAGGACCTGGTCGGGCAGCTCGATCCCACCCGGCCGGAGGAGCTCCAGGAGAAGCTCCAGCAGGGCATGTTCCGGCCCGGCGAGACGCCGCAGCAGAAGGCCGCGCTGGCCCGGCTGGAGACGGCGCTGGCGCTGGTCGAGGGCTGGGTGGACACGGTGGTGCACGCGGCGGCCGGCTCGCGTCTGCCGTCCGCCGGGGCACTGCGCGAGACGCTGCGCCGGCGGCGGGCCTCGGGCGGCCCGGCGGAGCAGACCTTCGCGGCGCTGATCGGGCTGGAGCTGCGGCCCCGGCGGCTGCGGGACGCCGCCCGGCTGTGGGCGTCGCTGACCGACGCCCGCGGCCCGGAGGGGCGGGACGCGGTGTGGTCCCACCCGGACATGCTGCCCGGGCCGGAGGACCTGGACGATCCGGACGGCTTCGTGCACCGGGAGCACCCGGACTTCTCGGAGCTGGACCGGATGCTGGGCGACGCCGCGGGCGGCACCGGCCCGGGCCGGGCCGGGGAGGAACGGAGGGACGGGCCGCAGGACCGGGAAGGCCCTCAGGACCCCGGGGGCGCCAAGGGCCCCGGGGACAGCGGGGACAGCGGGGACAGCGGGGGCGAGGACGGCCGCCCGGCATGACCGAGCCCCTGACCGGTANGCGAGGACGGCCGCCCGGCATGACCGAGCCCCTGACCGGTACCGCGGGCGCGCTGCACCGGGACGCGGACCGGGTGCTTGCCGCCTGGTCCCCGTCCGACGCGGAACAGGAGGCGCTGCGCACGGCCTACCGCAGCCATCTGGCCGCGCATCCGGACGGCATGTGGCGCGAGTGCCGCGCCGGGCACCTCACGGCCAGCGCGCTGGTGATCGACCCGGCGCGGGAGCGGGTGCTGCTCACCCTGCACGGCAAGCTGCGGATGTGGCTCCAGATGGGAGGGCACTGCGAGCGGCCGGACACCATGCTGGCCTCGGTGGCGCTGCGCGAGGCCACCGAGGAGTCGGGCATCGCCGGGCTGCGTCTGCTGTCCGGCGGCCCGGTGGCCCTGGACCGGCACCGCACGCCCTGCGCCTGGCATCTGGACGTGCAGTACGCGGCGCTGGCCCCCGCGGACGCGGTGGAGCGGATCAGCGAGGAGTCGCTGGAGCTGCGCTGGTTCGGCTACCGGGAGGCCGGTGAGATCGCGGACGGCTCCGTGCGGCGGCTGATCGCCCGCACCCGGGCCCGGCTCTGACCCGGCCCTGGCCCGGCTCGGCGTCCGGTCCGGGGCGGGCCGGGGCGGGCCGCCCGCCGCGGGGCGGCCGGGCTACTCGGTGCGGGCGCCGGGCACGTAGGGCAGGCGTTCGGCGGCCACCACGCCCTCCAGGAAGCCGCGGGCGCGCTCGGTGCGCGGATAGGGCTCCAGCAGCCGCCAGAACCGCGGGCCGTGGCCGGGCACCAGCAGATGCGCGAGCTCGTGCAGCAGCACATAGTCCAGCACGTATTCGGGCATGCCCTGGAGACGGTGGGAAAGCCGGATGCTGCCCGCGGCCGGGGTGCAGGAGCCCCAGCGGGCGTCCTGATTGGTCACCCAGCGCACGCTCTCCGGGCGGGCACGGCCCTGGAGATAGCGGTCGGAGAGATCCGCGGCGCGCTGGGCGAGCTGGCCGTCGTCCAGGAACCGGCGGCTTTCCTGGGCCGCGAGTTTGTCCAGCATCACGGAGACCCAGCGGGCCTCCTCGTCCGCCGTCATCCGGGCGGGAAGGAGGACGACGGTGCGGTTGCCGTCGCGGTAGGCCGAGACGGTGCGGCGACGGCGGGCGCTCCGCCGCACTTCCACGGGGCCGCCGCCGGCAACCGGGCCGCCGGGGCGGCTTCCGTCCATCCGGCGCCCGCCCGCCGTGGTGAGGTGCTGTGGCGGGCCGGTGCTGTTCAGCGGGTCGGCGGGCACACATCGAAGTTACCCCCAGCCCAGGGGAAAAGTCGTGCTCCTGGACCACATGAGCGCGGAACCGCTGCCACCGGTGCGGTGGTGAGGCGACAGGAGTGAGCAGGTGCGGACCGGCCGGACGCGGAGCCGCGCCGCGCACGTCCCGCACCGGTGGTGCGCGAAGGCGCCGGGCGGCACGGGCCCGGCGCCTTCGCGGGAGTTCACTGCATGACCGCCACCGCCAGGGCCCGGCGGGCCCGGCGCGAGGCGCGTTCGGCGCGCCGCTGAAGGCGGCGGGAACGGCGCTCCAGGCGGGCCGCCAGCCCCAACTGGTAGGCGAGCCGTTGGGATTCGGCTTCCCTGGCCCGCTCCGTCATCTGGGAGCGGGCCATGATTTCTGGCATGAGTACCATCTTGCGGACCTCGTTCTGCTTGTGGCGCGCCTCGGGCGCGTTCGGAGAAGTGCTCATCGGCGTGGCTGCGGGGTCGGTTGCTGTCCTGGCTGTTCTGGCTGCCCTGGCTGTCCGTGTCACGGGGCCGTGCGGTGCCGGCCGGCCGATCGTCCCGACGTTCATGCCGTGACCGGGTTCTTGCGCGGGCGGCCACGCGGCCGCTTGCGGGGCACGACAACGCCCTGGACGAACAGCTCGCCGCCCCAGACGCCCCACGGCTCACGCCGCTCCTTGGCGCCCGCCAGGCAGGCCTCGCGCAGCGGGCAGGTCCGGCACAGGGACTTGGCGTACTCGACGTCCTCGGGGGACTCGGCGAAGAACACCTCGGGGTCGTAGCTGCGGCAGGGAACGCCGGTGTCGAGGCGGTCGATGGCCTCGTCGAGCTCGTTGAGCGTGAAGGACACGGAAGTCTCCGGATCAGGTGGTGAGTTCAGGTCGGGCGATGAGGGCGTTGATGCGAGTCGCACGGTGGTGAGTCCTCGTCTCGTCGTGTCGGTCAGTCCGGTGTGCCCGCTGCCTGCACCCGGCGTTCCTCCGGGCCCGGCCGATGCGGGAAAACCGAAGGGCCGCGGATCCCGATGGGGTTCCGCGGCCCTGGAAGGTGCCCGACCTGATCGCCTGATCAGGCTGGATCACTCCAGGGATTGAGCCCGCGGAGGGCCCACATCGAAGCGAGCTGCGTCTTCTGCTGTCCGAAAAGCTGGCTGCCGGCACCATTGGCCACGGCGTCATAGCGGAGGGTGTCCGCCTCCATGACCGCTGCTACCGCAGGTGCCTGGGCCGGTCGCACGGCGGCCCGCTCGACGATGCGCTCACGCATCGGGGCGAACGGACGGCGCACGGCAAAGCCTTCGGACACACCGGGACCGGTGGCAGGGCGAGCGCCGGGCAGGCAGGAGGCAAGGACTCCATGGCAGCCGGTCATTTTCGGCTGCGCCTGCACGGTGACATCGATCAGGTTGCTCACGGGTCTCGCCTCCTCTCGGCGTCTCGGGGACCTTGCCCGGCACTGCGGTTGTCGGTCCGGCATTGCGCACTTCAGTACAGCACGGCCCGGGAGGAAGGGGAACCCTGCCCCCGGCCGTGGGCAGCACGCTATGCGCATCTCTGTCGTGCGCGCAAACTATTTACGGGGGAATTTTCCGGAGCGCCGGCCACCGCTTGGGTGCCGGTCAGCCGGCGTCCTCCGGGGGGACGCCTTCCGGGTCGTCCCAGAAGCCGTCGAGCGGGTCCGGGCCGGGCCCGGCGGCGCCCGGGGCGCTGGGCCCGGCCCCGCCGTCCTCCCCGTCACCGTCGCCGTCCCCGGCGTCCGCCCCGCCGGAAACGGGCAGCTCACGCCCGGCACACAGGGCGAGGACCTCCTCGCCGAACTGGCGCAGCTTGTGCGGCCCGACCCCGGGGATGCGGGACAGCTCCCCCGTGGAGGAGGGCACATCCTCCGCGATGGCGATCAGGGTCACATCGGTGAAGACGGCATACGCCGGGCGGCCGAGCTCCCGGGCCCGCTCCAGCCGCCACGCCCGCAGCCGCTCGTACAGCTCCTCGTCCATGGCCGAGGGGCAGTCCGCGCAGCGGCGCAGCTTGAGCTCGGCGGCCTCGGTCAGGGTGGCGCCGCAGACCCGGCAGCGCGCCGGTTCCCGCTGCCGCCGCCGGCCGCCCGCGCCGCCGCCTCCCCGCTCGACGCCGCCGCTGCCG
>NZ_WTLH01000088.1 GCF_011421595.1 Streptomyces sp. YIM 98790
CTGTTCCGGCACGCCGCCCCCGCGCCGCACGGCGTCCGGCGGCGGCTCGCCGGGTCGCTGCCCGCCGGCGGGCGCCGGGCTCATCCGGCGCCGCCTTCCTTGACCAGGCCGGGGGCGCGCCCGCCGAGCGCCAGATAGACGTCCTCCAGGCTGGCCGTGGCGAGGGTGAAGTCGTCGAGCGCGGCGAAGGCCGGGCCGGTGGTGACGGAGGCGACCACGCCGCGCGCCGCCTCCGGGGTGAGCCGCAGCGTCCAGCGGCGGCCGGCCACGGCGGCGCCGGCGCGCAGCGCCGCGATGTCGGGCACCTCCAGCGGCGGCCGGTCCCGCCACACCAGGTCCAGCCGGACCTCGTCGCCCAGCCGGGCCTTCAGGCCGCCGGGCGTGTCGCAGGCGATGATGCGCCCGCCGTCCAGCACCGCGACCCGGTCCAGTACCGTCTCGGCCTCGCTGACGTTGTGGGTGACCAGCAGCACGGTGGTGCCGCGCTCGGTGCGGCGGCGGTCGACGGCCGTCCACACGGCGCGCCGGGCCACCGGGTCCATGCCGGTGGTGGGCTCGTCCAGGACCAGGAAGGCGCGGTGGCCGGCCAGCGCGGCGGCCACGCAGGCGAGCCGCCGCTCACCCCCGGAGAGGGTCTTCAGCGGCCTGCCCGCCAGCGGGGCCAGGCCGAGCTCGTCGAGCACGGCGTCCCGTTCGTGGCGGGCGGCGAGGGCGCCCAGGCCGCGCAGCCGCCCGGTGGTCTCCACGGCGAGGGAGACGGTCAGCTCGTCCAGGGCGGTGGACTGCTGCCCGAGGTAGGCCAGCAGGCGCGGCGCCCGCCGGGGGTGGCGGCGCAGGTCGTGGCCGAGCAGGGTGATCCGGCCGGCGTCGGGCCGCAGCAGCCCGGTGAGCTGCCGCACCAGGGTGGTCTTGCCCGCGCCGTTGGGGCCCAGCAGGCCGAAGATCTCGCCGTGCCGCACCTGGAGGGAGATGCCGGCGTTGGCGCGCACCGGGCTGCGGTCGCGGCGCCGGCCGCGGTAGGTCTTCTCCAGCCCGGACACGTCCAGTGCGGCCGCGGCTCCGGCCGCGCTGTCGGCGGCGGGCCGGGCGGCGGTCGGGTCCGCGTCGGCCCGGACGAGGGGAGGGGGCACAGTGCACGAGCCTACGCCGCGCCGTGTCACGGCCACCGGCAGGGGGCCGTATCCCCCGTTGCCCGCCCCCGCCCGCCGGTCCGGCCCGCCGCGCACGCCGCCGGACGGCGGCACGGCGGTGCCGGGCGCGGGCACGCCAGGTCGCGCACCGTGCGGCGGCTCCGGCGCACAGCGGCGGCCGGGCGGGGCGGGGCCCTCAGCTGCCGGTGTGTTCGCGGGCGGTCTTGGCGCGGGTGTCGATCTCGCGCCAGAAGCCGGCCCGGATGGCATAGCGGTCCTGCTCGTCGATCTGGTCGTCCTTGTGCGCGAGCAGCCCGAATCTGGCCGCGTAGCGCAGCAGTTCGCCGTCGATGCGGTGCGGGATGCGCGGGTATTCGGCGGAGAGCTGGTGCAGCCGGGCCGGGGCGTTGAGGCGTTCCGCCCAGCGGCGGGCGTAGACCTGGCCGACCTCGAACGGGTCGCCGCTGACCGCGGTGATGTCCTCCTCGCGGTCGGCCCAGCGCTGCTCGGCCGTGGTCATCTGGGCGAGCACCGGCAGCGAGGCGGTCTCCGGGGATTCGCCGGGGCCGCGTTCCACCCAGCCGCGGTCGGAGGACCAGCGCAGCGTGGCCCCGGCCGCCGCGGAGCCGCCGGACGGGGCGGGTGCGGGCCGGCCCAGCGCGGCCAGGTCCTTGGGGGTCGGGACACCGCGGCCGGTGCTGCTCTGCTCCCGCTCCTGCTCGTCCTCCTCCCGGGGCGCGGCATGGTGGGCGGTGCCGTTCTTGGGGGTGTCCGGGCGGCCGTCCGGCCGGTCAGGGGCGGGGGGCGTGTCGGGCAGCGGTGCGGAGAGGATGGCGGCGATGTCGGGGCGGGTCGCGGTCTGCGGCACGCCGTCGGCGGACAGCGGCTCGCGCAGCCGCACCGAGCGGGTGATCCAGGCGCGGTCCAGCACCCGGCGTTCGTCCGCCTCGGCGACCAGGTCCTCGGACTGGTTGTAGTCGCCGTCCGCGGCCTGCACCGCCCACAGGTGGACGGCGACGCCGTGCTCCTTGGCGGACATCAGTCCAGGGAGCAGGTCGCCGTCGCCGGTGACCAGCACGATGTCCGCACAGGCCCGGTTGCGGGCGAGCTCGGTGAGTTCGGCGTGCATGGCGGCGTCCACGCCCTTCTGCGCCCAGCGCCCGTCGCTGCGGGTGAGGGCGCCCAGCCGGACGGTGACCCGGGGCATGACGCGCAGTCTGCGGTGCTCCGGCTGCGGCACCCGGTCGGGGGCGCCGTCGAACCAGTAGATGCGCAGCAGGGTGCAGCCGGTGTCGGCCTCGGCGCGCTCCCGCAGGGCCTGGATCAGCGCGGCGTGGTCGACGGTGATGCGGGGGCGGTTGGGCTCCCCGGCGAGCAGGCTCGCGGCGGCGCCCAGCAGGTATCCGGCGTCCACCAGCACGACGCAGCGATCCACGGTGCACCTCTTTCCCGTAGGTATCCCGGTGTGGCCGGGTTTCGTCTTCCCGGTTCGCCGGCGAATCACCCGAGGGCCCTCGCAAGCACCTGTCCGAGCACTCCACCAGAACTTTTCTTGAGTCTGCCCGAGACCGGCGCGGTTATCAGTCCCGGCCGGATCATCGGCGTGGCGAACCCGCTCCGGACAGCAACCCGGGCGGACTTGTCCGGAATGCGAGCCTCATCGGGTCGTGCGAGGCTGATCGCGCCTGGGAGTTCCACACGCACATCCCTGGAGGCGAGCGACCATGGCGAAGAACAAGAACCGCAAGAACCGCCCCGATCGGGCCGGCGGCGCCGAACAGGACCGGCGGGAACAGCGCGAGCAGCGGCCGGAGCAGGACGGGACCACCGCCAAAGGAGCCGGCTCCGCGACGGCCACCGCGCCGGCAGTGACCGCCAACCGCAAGAGGGAGAAGCGGTTCGGCCACAACTGAGCCCGCACGCCGGCGCTTGCGCGCCTCCCCTCCGAACCCCCCGGATCCACAGGTCTCCCGGGACGCCTCGGTCCCCGGGGGTTCCACAGAACCCGCCGATCCGCGTTCGGTGAGGCACCCGGGGGCCGTCCCGGACGGACGGCCCCCGCGGTGTGCCGGGATCAGCCGGCCAGACAGGACGGGCCGAGCAGCGCCTTGAGATCGCCGAAGAGTTCCGGCGCGGCCTGCACCCGGTGCCGGTCCAGCCGCAGCACGGTGGTGCCCCTGCCGTTGACGACCTTCACCCGGACCTCGCTGGTGCCGCGGTGATGGGTGAGGACCTCGCCGAGCTGCTGGACCAGCGGCGGGGTCAGCTTGACCTCCGGGATGGTGAGGGTCACCGTCGTGTCCGAGGCGGCCTCGCTCAGGTCGGGGACCATCAGCTCCATGGCCACGATCCGCGGCACGTCCTCCCGCTTGTCCAGCCGTCCCCTGACGAAGACGATCGCGTCCTCCACGAGCTGGGTGGAGACGAGCTGGTAGGTGGCCGGGAAGAACATGCAGTCGATGGAGCCCTCCAGATCCTCCACGGTGGCGATGGCCCAGGCGTTGCCCTGCTTGGTCATCTTCCGCTGGAGGCCGGAGACGATGCCGCCGATGGTGATCACCTGGCCGTCCGCGAAGTCGCCGGAGAGCAGCTGCGACATGGTGGCGTCGGCCTTGTCGCTCAGCAGGTGCTCCACCCCGAACAGCGGGTGGTCGGAGACGTACAGGCCGAGCATCTCCCGCTCCTGGGCGAGCAGATAGCTCTTGTCCCACTCCTCGGTGGTGAACTCCACGTCCATGCCGAAGCCGGGGCCGGAGTCCTCGTCGCCCCCGCCGAGGCCGCCGAACAGGTCGTACTGCCCCATCTCCTGCTTGCGCTTGACCTGCACCACGTTGTCGATCATCGGCTCGAAGGCGGCGCTCAGGCCCTTGCGGGTGTGCTTGAGCGAGTCGAAGGCACCGGCCTTGATCAGGGATTCGACGGTGCGCTTGTTGCAGACCACGACCTCCACCTTGTCCAGGAAGTCGGGGAAGGAGGTGAACCTTCCCTTGGACCGGCGGGCCCGGCCGATGGCCTCCACCACGTTGGCGCCGACGTTCCGCACCGCCAGCAGGCCGAAGACGATCACGTCGTCACCGCGCGGGGTGAAGTTGGCCTGCGACTCGTTAACGTCGGGCGGCAGCACCCGGATGCCCATCCGGCGGCACTCGTTGAGGTAGACCGCGGACTTGTCCTTGTCGTCCTTCACCGAGGTGAGCAGCGCGGACATGTACTCGGCCGGGTAGTTGGCCTTCAGGTAGGCGGTCCAGTAGGTGATCAGACCGTAGGCCGAGGAGTGCGCCTTGTTGAAGGCGTAGCCGGCGAACGGGACCAGCACGTCCCACACCGCCTTGATCGCCTCGTCCGAGAAGCCCTTCTCCCGGGCGCCCTTCTGGAAGTTGACGAACTCCTTCTCCAGCACCTCGGGCTTCTTCTTGCCCATGGCCCGGCGGAGCAGGTCCGCCTGTCCGAGCGAGTAGCCGGCGAGGATCTGGGCGGCCTTCTGCACCTGCTCCTGGTAGACGATCAGGCCGTAGGTGACGTCCAGGACCTCCTTGAGCGGCTCCTCCAGCTCCGGGTGGATCGGGGTGATCTCCTGCTGGCCGTTCTTCCGCAGGGCGTAGTTGATGTGCGAGTTCATGCCCATCGGGCCGGGCCGGTACAGGGCCGAGACCGCGGAGATGTCCTCGAAGTTGTCCGGCTTCATCATCCGCAGCAGGGAGCGCATGGGCCCGCCGTCGAACTGGAAGACGCCCAGGGTGTCGCCGCGCTGGAGGAGTTCGTACGTCTTGGGGTCGTCCAGCGACAGGTCGAGCAGGGTGAGGTCGATGCCCTTGTTCTGCTTGATGAGCTTGACCGCGTCATCCATGATCGTCAGGTTGCGCAGGCCCAGGAAGTCCATCTTCAGCAGGCCGAGCGCCTCACAGCTCGGGTAGTCCCACTGGGTCACCACCACGCCGTCGTTCTTCGGCGAGAAGACCGGGACGTGGTCGATCAGCGGCTCGCTGGACATGATCACGCCGGCCGCGTGCACACCCATCTGCCGCACCAGGCCCTCGATGCCGCGCGCCGCGTCGATCACCTTGGTGACGTCCGGCTCGTTCTCGTACATCGTGCGGATCTCGCCGGCCTCGGAGTACCGGGGGTGGTCCTTGTCGGTGATGCCGGACAGCGGCATGGACTTGCCCAGCACGTCCGCGGGCATGGCCTTGGTGATCCGGTCGCCGACCGCGTACGGATAGCCCAGCACCCGGGCCGAGTCCTTGATGGCGTTCTTCGCCTTGATGGTGCCGTAGGTGCCGATCATGGCCACCTTGTCGGCGCCGTACTTGTCGGTGACATACCGGATCACCTCGCCGCGCCGGCGCTCGTCGAAGTCGATGTCGACGTCCGGCATGGAGACGCGTTCCGGGTTGAGGAACCGCTCGAAGATCAGGCCGTGCTCGATCGGGTCCAGGTCGGTGATGCCCATGGCGTAGGCGACGATGGAGCCGGCCGCCGAGCCGCGGCCAGGACCGACCGCGATGCCGTTGTTCTTGGCCCACATGATGAAGTCGGCGACCACCAGGAAGTAGCCGGGGAACCCCATCTTGACGATGACGTCCATCTCGTACTCTGCCTGGCGCTGCCGGTCCTCGGGAACGCCGTCCGGCCAGCGGCGGGCCAGGCCGCGCCGCACCTCCTCACGGAACCAGCTCACCTCGTCGAAGCCCTCGGGCACGTCGAACCGCGGCATCAGGTTGCGGAACTCGAACATGCCGGTGGTGTCCACCCGGTCGGCGATCATCTCCTGGGTGTTGCGGCAGCCCTGCTGCCAGGCCTCCGAGGAGTCGATGGCGTACATCTCCGCCGCCGACTTCAGGTAGTAGCCGGAGCCGTCGAACTTGAAGCGGTCGGGGTCGGAGAGATTGCTGCCGGTCTGGATGCACAGCAGGGTGTCGTGGGCCGACGACTCGCTCTCGAAGGTGTAGTGCGAGTCGTTGGTCACCACGAAGGGGGCGTTCAGCTTGCGGGCGATCTCCTCCAGACCGGCCCGGGCCCGCCGGTCGATGTCGATGTTGTGGTCCATCAGCTCGACGAAGAAGTTCTCCCGGCCGAAGATGTCCTGGTACTCCCCGGCCGCCTTGAGGGCCTCGTCCATCTGGCCGAGGCGGATGCGGGTGGAGACCTCCCCGGAGGGACAGCCGGTGCTGCCCATCAGGCCCTCGGCGTACTCGGCCAGCAGTTCGCGGTCCATCCGCGGCTTGCGGAAGTAGCCCTCCAGGCTGGCCCGGGACTGGGCACGGAACAGGTTGTGCAGGCCGGTGGCGTTGCGCGCCCAGATGGTCATGTGGGTGTAGGCGCCGGCACCGGCGACATCGTCGTTCTTCTGGTGCGGGGCGCCCCACTTGACCGGGCGGTTGTAGCGGCGGTGCTCGGGCGCCACATAGGCCTCGATGCCCATGACCGGGGTGATGCCCGCGTCCTTGGCCTTGTGGAAGAAGTCGTAGGCGCCGTGCAGGTTGCCGTGGTCGGTGATGGCCAGGTGGGTCATGCCCATGTCCCCGGCCGCCTTGAACAAGTCCTTCAACCGCGCCGCGCCGTCCAGCAGCGAGTACTGGGTGTGTACATGCAAGTGCGTGAAGGGCTTGCTCACCACACGGACCTTCCGACGGGCTCGGTCATGGACTGGGGCCGGTGCGGGACCCGCGCACCGATGCCCCGACCCTACTCCTGAACGGCGTCCGCGACGGCCCTCGGCACACCCCGGCCTCGTCGGCAAAACCGCAGGTCAGGCCAGGTGCTACCGCAAACGGCGAGGTCAGCGCCGAATAACGAATCGGAGTGTGATCTTTACCCGTGGGCCCGCGCTCCCGCAGGCCCGCACCGCTCACCGGCCCCGGCGGCCGGGCCGTCGCGCGCACCGCGGCCCCGCATCCGCGCCGGAGCCGGAAGACCGGGACCACCGGCTCTGTCAGGCGCGCGCGGCACATGGCAGACTCGCCCCCGATGGGCATCTCGGAAGCAGGCATACGCATCGCGCGCGCCGCGGTCTTCACCGCGCTGTGCGTCGCGCTGTCCGCCGGTGCCCATGTGTTCTTCTCCGCCACCCCGCTCCCGGTGCTCACCGTGGCCGCGGTGGCTGTCGCGGTCTTCGCCCTGGCCTTCCCGCTCACCGGCCGGGAACGCCGCTTCGGCTCCATCGCCGCGCTGCTGGTGCCCCTCCAGCTCGTCCTCGACACCGTGTTCACCACCGGCCAGACCACCTGCTACGGCACGGCGGCCACGGCCGGCGGCGCAGCGGCGCCGGTACCGAGGGTGAGCGCGCTCAGCCTGCTCTGCGCGGGGGGCGACGTGGGCACTCCGCTGGCCCGCTTCGCGGCCGGCGCCGAGCCGGCCGCCCACCCGGCGGGTCCCTGGCTGCTGCTGGCCGTGCACGTGGCGGTGGCCCTGGCCGCGGCCGGCTGGCTGCGCGGCGGCGAGGCGGCGCTGGCCCGGCTGGTCAGGGCCGCCGGAGCGGTCACCTTCCGCCCGCTGCTGCTGGCGGTCACCGGCCGGCCACCGCTGCCCGGGCCGCGGACGGCGGTCCGCCCGCGCCGTGCCGAGCGGCGGCCGGGGCAGGTCCGGGCGCTGCTGCTCGGCCACTGTGTCATCCGCCGGGGGCCGCCGCGGGCCGCGGTGATCTAGCAGGCCGGACGGACCCGGCCCGGAGCACGACCCGGGGCAGCCCGGCGCACCGTCACACCACCGCATGCCCGCCGCGCGGCACGGTCCGCGCGCGGCCGGGCCTGCCGCCGCCCCGCGCCGCCCCGGCAGCCCACCCCCCCTCGTCCGGGCCACCGCCCACCGGCCGGCCACGGACGCGAACCACGACGGAGACATCCACATCATGAGCAAGCGCAACAGCCAGGAAGCCAAGCGCGCCGCCCGCGAGCGGCTGCGCGCCGAGCGGGAGAAGCAGGCCAAGCGGGAGAAGGTCCGCAGGCAGCTGGTGGTCGGCGGCGTCATCGTCGGCGTGCTGGCCGTCGCGGGCGTGGTCGGCGTGGCCGTCGCCAACCTGAGCGGCGGCGGCGACAGCACCGACTGGGACACCGTCGCCGAGCAGGCGAACGAGGCACAGGAGAACGGCGACACCTCCTACCAGATACCCGCCAACGCCTCCGGCGAGGACGGCCTGACCGTCAGGCTCGGCGAGGAGACCGCGGCGGACTCCGTCATCCTGTTCGCGGAGCCGCGCTGCCCGCACTGCGCCGAGTTCGACCACGCGGTCGGCGAGGCCTTCACCGACGCCGTCAAGAACGGCGACATCCAGGCCGAGTACATCTTCGGCGCCTTCTTCGACGACAACCCGGGCGGCGGCACCGGCTCCAAGAACGCCATCAGCGCGCTGGGCGCGGCGCTCAACGTGAGCGAGGACGCCTTCCTCGGCTACCTGGAGGCGCTGTACTCCGAGGAGTTCCACACCAGCTCCAACAGCGCCACCGACTTCGAGAGCGACGAGCGGCTGGTGAAGATCGGCAAGAGCGTGGACGCCCTCTCCGACCCGGCGGACTTCGCGGCGTTCGAGAAGGCCGTCAACGAGAGCACCTACGCGGAGTGGGCGGTGCTGATGGCCGAGAAGTTCGGCGAGGTCTCGCCCGAGTACGGGGTCACCGGCACCCCGGGCCTGGTGGTCAACGGCACCAAGGTGGAGACCCCGATGAGCCCGGAGGCCTTCCGGCAGGTGCTGGACGCCAGCGAGCCCGCGGCCGAGGAGCAGCCCGCCGAGGGCGAGAAGGCCGAGGAGTCCCAGGAGTCCGAGGAGACCGAGGAGACCGAGCCGGCCGACGAGTGACCCCCGGCCCCCGGGCGGGTGGCGGGAGGGCCGTCCCGCCACCCGCCCGGCCCGCGGACCGACCCTGACCGGCGTCCGAAGCTCCGGCGAACTCTCGGTGCCCTGGGCCCGGTTCGCGCTACGCGCGGATAACCTTCCGGATCGTGACCGAGATTCGTGATCCGAACCGCACCGGCACCACCACACCCACCCGGCGCACCGTGGTCACGGCCGCGGGCGCNCGTCCGAAGCTCCGGCGAACTCTCGGTGCCCTGGGCCCGGTTCGCGCTACGCGCGGATAACCTTCCGGATCGTGACCGAGATTCGTGATCCGAACCGCACCGGCACCACCACACCCACCCGGCGCACCGTGGTCACGGCCGCGGGCGCCACCGCGGCCACCGCCGCCGCCCTGCCCCTGCTCGGCGCCGGCCCCGCCCGCGCCGCCGCCACCGCGGACGGCACCACCGGCGGCACCGTCTTCCGGCACGGCGTCGCCTCCGGCGATCCGCTGCCCGACGGCATCCTGCTGTGGACCCGCGTCACGCCCGTCCCCGAGGCGCTGCCCGGCTCCGGAGCCGGCCCCGACACCCCGGTCCGCTGGGAGGTCGCCGAGGACGAGGCGTTCACCGCCGTCCGCGCCTCCGGCACCGTCACCGCGACCGCCGCCGCCGACCACACCGTGCGGGCGGACGTGCGCGGACTGCGCCCCGCCACCACCTACTGGTACCGCTTCACCGCCGGCACCGGCTCCTCCGCGGAGGTCTCCCCCACCGGGCGCACCCGCACCGCGCCCGGCGACGGCGCGCCCGTGGCCGGACTGCGCTTCGGCGTCGTCTCCTGCTCCAACTACGAGGCCGGCTACTTCGCCGCCTACCGCCACCTGGCCGCCCGCCGCGACCTGGACGCCGTGCTGCACCTGGGCGACTACCTCTACGAGTACGGCACCGGGCAGTACCCGGCCCGCCCGGTCCGCGCACACGAACCCGCCCACGAGATCCTCACCCTGGCCGACTACCGCGCCCGGCACGCCCACTACCGCTCGGACCCGGACCTGCGCGCGCTGCACGCCGCCCACCCGGTGATCGCGGTCTGGGACGACCACGAGACCGCCAACGACGCCTGGTCCGGCGGTGCCGGGAACCACGACCCGGCCACCGAGGGCGACTGGCAGCGGCGCCGGGCCGCCGCCACCCGCGCCTACTTCGAGTGGATGCCGGTCCGCCCGGCGGCCGAGGGCACGGTGTTCCGGCGGCTGCGCTTCGGCTCGCTGGCCGAGGTGCACCTGCTGGACCTGCGCTCGTTCCGCGACCGGCAGGCCGCGGCGGGCGACGCCGCCGTCGACGACCCGGACCGGACCCTCACCGGGCGGGCCCAGCTGGACTGGCTGACCGCCGGGCTCAGCGCCTCCGGGGCCCGGTGGCAGCTGATCGGCACCTCGGTGATGATCTCCCCGGTGGCCTTCGGCTCGGTGCCGTCGTATCTGCTGCGGCCCATCGCCGAGTGCCTGGGCCTGCCCTCCGGCGGCCTGGCCGTCAACCCCGACCAGTGGGACGGCTACACCGCGGACCGCAGACGGCTGCTCCGCCATCTGCACACCTCCGGCATCGGCAACGCCGTCTTCCTGGCCGGTGACGTCCACATGCACTGGGCCAACGCCGTGCCGCTGGAGGCCGCCACCTATCCGCACAGCCCGGCGGTCGCCACCGAGTTCGTGGTCACCTCCGTCACCTCGGACAACGTCGACGACCTGCTGGGGGTGCCGCCGCAGACCGTCTCGGTGGTCGCGGCAGCCGCCATCCGGGCCGCCAACCGCCATGTGAGCTGGGTGGATCTGGACTCGCACGGCTACGGCGTACTGGATCTCACCCACGAGCACACGCAGATGGACTACTACGCGGTCAGCAGCCGCAGCGACCCCGGCGCCTCGGTGCGGCACCTGCGGTCGTACCGCACGGCCGCCGGCCGGCCGGGGCCGGAGCGGGTGGCCGGTCCCGTGCTCTGACCCGCCCCCGGGGGGCGGAGCCTCCCGGGGAGCCGGGCGGGACATCGCGACGGGCGTTCCCGGCCGCCCGCCGGCCCGCACCGCGAGAACCGATTCCGCCGGGGCCGGCTCAGCCGGCCCCGGCCAGGAAGTCCAGTGCCACCGCCCAGGTGCGCCGGGCCGCCTCGGCGTCCCAGTCCGGCAGCTCCGGATCGGTGTACAGATGCCCGGCGCCCCGGTAACGGAAGACCTCCACCTCGGCCCCGGCCCGCCGCATCCGCAGATACCAGGCGTTCAGCCAGTCCTCGGTCTCGAAGGGATCGGGCTCGGCCACGTGGAGCTGCACCGGCAGCCCGTCCGGCACCCGCGCGTTCCCGGCGATGTCCGCGGTGCCGTGCAGCATCAGCAGCCCGCGCGCCTTCTCGTCGCCCAGCGCCACGGTCTGGGCCAGCGAGGCGCCGAGCGACAGCCCCGCGTAGACCACCCCCGCGTCCGAGTGCGGGGCGCTGGCGGCCACGGCGCGGCGCAGCAGTTCGTCCCGTCCGACCGCCTCGGCGATCTCCATGCCCTGCACCACGGACCCGGCCGTCCGCCCGTCGTAGAGATCCGGGGTCCACACCCGGTGTCCGGCGGCCCGCAGCCGCTCGGCGGCGTCCCGCACGGCGGGCCGCAGCCCGTAGGCGGAGTGGAACAGCATGACATCGGCCACAGTGTCGGCACCTTCCGGGCAGCTCAGGGGGGAAGCGGATCCGATGATCCCATCTTGCCGGTTAGCCTGTGCGCGAACGTCCGCACAACAATCCCGTCGGCCGACGGAGACTCGCCGACCGGAGGAGGAGCTGCACCCCTATGGAGGACGTACTGCGGCCGGCCCTGGTGTTCGGCGGCACCATCGCGGTGACGCTGCTGGTGGGCTGGGTGATCGACCGTGCGCTGCACGCGGCCACCGAGCGCCACCCGGAGAACCAGTTGCCCGAGCTGCTGCGGCGCTGCCAGCTGCCGCTGCAGCTGCTGCTCGGCTCGGCGGCGCTCCAGGCCACCTACGACCTTGCGGAGCTGGACCTGAAGCAGGACCGGGCGGTGCAGAGCGTCCTGGCGCTGCTGACCATCGCCGCCGCGGCCTGGCTGGTGATCCGGGCGGCCGGCGCGGTGGCGGAGAACACCCTGGCCGCCTACGCCGCCCGGACCGACGACATGGCCCGGGTGCGCCAGTTCCGCACCCAGCTGGGCATGCTCCGCCGGATGGTGACCACGGTGCTGGCGGTGGTCGCCGCCGCCATGGCGATACTGCTGGTCTTCCCCTCGCTGCGCACCGTGGGCACCTCGCTGCTCGCCTCGGCCGGGGTGATAGGCATCATCGCCGGCGTGGCCGCCCAGTCGATGCTGGGCAATCTGTTCGCCGGTCTCCAGGTGGCCTTCGGCGACTCGGTGCGGATCGGCGACACCGTGGTGGTGGACGGCGAGTGGGGCGTGGTCGAGGAGATCAGCCTGGCCTTCCTGACCGTCCGGATCTGGGACGACCGGCGGCTGACCATGCCGGTGTCGTACTTCAACAGCAAGCCGTACGAGAACTGGTCGCGCGGCGGCACCGAGATCACCGGCACCGTCTACTTCCATCTCGACTACACCACACCGGTGCCCGAGATGCGGTCCGCGCTGCAGGAGTTCCTGCTCGGCCGCAAGGAGTGGGACGGCCGGTCCTGGAGCCTGGTGGTCACCGACACCACGCCCACCACCATCGTGGTGCGGGCCGCGATGTCCACCCGGAACGCGGACGACGCCTGGACCCTGCGCTGCGCGGTGCGCGAGGAGATGATCTCCTGGCTGCGCGCCCATCACCCGTACGCCCTGCCCCGGGTGCCCACGGGCCCGGCCGCCCTGCCGCCGCAGCGGCGGGAGCGGCAGGAGCAGCAGGAGGGCGCCGCACCGGGCGAGTCCCTGGGCCGCGGCTGAGGCGCGCACGACGCCGACGGCCCACGGCCCCGCCGGGCCTGGGCGGGAGCGGATCTGACCCGCTCCCGCCCAGGCCCGGCGGTTTCCGGGGAAGCGGGGCGCCGGGGCCGCGCCGGACGGGTCAGGCGCTTTCGGCGCGGACGGTGTCCAGCGCGTGCCGCAGATCGTCCGGGTAGCCGCTCTCGAACTCCGCCCAGCGGCCGTCCGCCGGGTGCTCGAAGCCCAGCCGCACCGCGTGCAGCCACTGCCGGGTCAGCCGCAGCCGGCGCGCCAGGGTGGGGTCGGCGCCGTAGGTGAGGTCGCCGACGCAGGGGTGGCGGTGGGCGGCCATGTGCACCCGGATCTGGTGGGTGCGGCCGGTCTCCAGCCTGATGTCGAGCAGGCTGGCCGCGCGGAACGCCTCCACCAGGTCGTAGTGGGTGACCGCGGGCTTGCCGGCCGCGGTCACCGCCCACTTGTAGTCGTGCTGCGGGTGGCGCCCGATGGGGGCGTCGATGGTGCCGCTGAGCGGGTCGGGGTGGCCCTGCACCAGCGCGTGGTAGCGCTTGTCCACGGTGCGGTCCCGGAACTGCTGCTTGAGCCGGGAGTAGGCGAGCTCGGACTTGGCCACCACCATCAGTCCGGAGGTGCCCACGTCCAGCCGGTGCACGATGCCCTGCCGCTCGGCCGCGCCGGAGGTGGCGACCCGGAAGCCGGCCGCGGCCAGCCCGCCGATCACGGTGGGGCCGGTCCAGCCGGGGCTGGGGTGTGCCGCCACACCGACCGGCTTGGCCACCACCACCAGATCGTCGTCGTCGTGGACGATCTCCATGCCCTCGACCGGTTCGGCCACCATCCGCACCGGGGCGGGCGGGGCGGGCATCTCGACCTCCAGCCAGGCGCCGCCGGTGACCCGCTCCGACTTGCCGACCTCGATGCCGTCCAGCCGGACCTTGCCTGCCGCGGCCAGTTCGGCCGCCCTGGTGCGGGAGAACCCGAGCATCCGGGCGAGTGCGGCGTCGACCCGCTCTCCCTCCAGTCCTTCCGGTACGGGCAGGGTGCGGGTCTCGGGAAGCATGCTCACCCGGACGAGTATGCCGGACGGCCCGGCCGCCGCCGCACCCGCTCACCGCCGCTACCGGGCGTCGGTGCCCTTCCCCGGCTCCTCGCCCGGCTCCCCGGACCGCCCCGGCTCCGCCGGCCGCTCGGGCCGCTCCTGCTCCCCGGGCCGCTCCTGCTGCTCGGGCTGCTCCGGCTGCTCGGGCTGCTCCGGCTCGTCACCGTGCCGGGTGCCGTCCGGGTCCAGGCCGCGGAAGGACAGCAGCACGATGAGGATGCCGCCGCACACGATCGCCGAGTCGGCCAGGTTGAAGACGGCGAAGTACTTGGGGGCGATGAAGTCCACCACCGCGCCCTTGCCCACGCCCGGGGCCCGGAAGATCCGGTCGGCCAGATTGCCCATCGCACCGCCCAGCAGCAGCCCCAGCGCGATCGCCCAGGGCACGCTGTAGAGCTTGCGGGCCAGCCGGATGATGACCACGATCACCGCGGCGGCGATGCAGGTGAAGACCACGGTCAGCGCCTGGCCCATGCCGAAGGCCGCGCCGCTGTTGCGCACCGCCTCCAGCCGCAGCCATTCCCCGATGACCTCGACCGGAGCGCGCCGCTCCAGCCACTCCACCACGATGATCTTGCTGATCAGGTCGAGCACGAAGGCCAGCGACGCCACGGTGGCGAGCACGCCGATGCGCCGCCGGCCGCGGCGCTTCGCCGCGCCGTCGGTGACGGTCTCCCCGGCCGCGCCGGGTACGGGCTCCTCCGCCCCGGGGTGCCGGTCCGGCCTGTCGATGGTGCGCTCCGCCTCAGTCACGCAACGAGCCTACGACACCCGCGCCCCGCACCCGCAGGGTGCCGACCCCTGCCGGTGCCGGACCGGGCGCCGGTTCCGGGGCGGCTGCCGCCCCGGAACCGGTTCTCAGAACCGCCGCTCCTGGCGCTGCTTGCAGTCCACGCACAGGGTGGCCCGGGGAAACGCCTGCATCCGGGCCTTGCCGATGGGGTTGCCGCAGTTCTCGCACAGTCCGTAGGTACCCGCCTCCAGCCGCCGCAGCGCCCGCTCGGTCTGGTAGAGCATCTCCCGGGCGTTCCCGGCGAGCGCCATCTCGTGCTCCCGGGTGGCGTTCTTGCTGCCGGTGTCGGCCTGGTCGTCCCCCGCGCCGTCGCCGGAGTCCCGCATCAGGCCGGAGAGCGCGGCCTCGGAGGCGGTGATCTCCTCGCGGAGCTGTTCCGCCTCGCGGTTCAGCTCGTCCTGTGCCTCGGCCACCTCCTCCGGGGTCCACGGATCCTCGCCGGCGCGGACCGCGAGATCGCCGGGAGCGGCCGCGCGGGCCGGGGGCACCGCCGAGGCGGCGTCCGGACGTGCCGTCGTGGTCTTCTTCGCTGCCACCTTCTTGGCTCCTGTCGTCGTGGCCCGCCCGCGGGCCTGCCGCCCCGCGGCCGAGGCCCTGTCGCCCGCCGCCTTGCGGGGGGTCTTCGCCGCCGGTTTCTTCCCGGTCTTCTTCGCCGCCTTCCCCGCCGTCTGCCCGGCGGCGCCGGGGGAACGTTTCCCGGCGGTCCGCTGCGCGGCCGGCTCAGACGCCTCCGGCGCGGCGCTCTTCTTCGCCACCATGGCCGCAGCTCCTTCAGATAGTGTGATCTTGCCCGCGAAACGTGTCCGGAACGATAAATCGACTCTTTACGGGCAGCAACCGGGGCGCGCCGGTCCCTCTCCGTTGTGCCCCGCCCGGCGGTGCCATAACCGGTCGTGCCCGCTCGCGCGATCCCCGTACACTGGACCGAGCGACAGGCGATGACGGGGACGAGTAGCGTCGTCAGCCGCCCGCAGCGACCCGGGGACGGTGCAAGCCCGGGGGCCGGCGCGGCGCGAAGATCACCCCCGAGCCGCCGGAAGAACGCTCCGCGGTCCGCCGCGGAGTCATTAGACCCGGCAGCGCGGCAAACGAGAGGGCGGCGGCCCGTGCCGGCAGGCACGTCCGGGCCGGCGCCAAGGAGGGTGGTACCGCGGGACCCCGCGCAGCGGCCGGTCTCGTCCCTCCGACGGAACACGGAGCATGGCCTGTCCGCCGGAGGAAACCCCCGATGACGCAAGCCCCGCAGTACCGCCCGGTCCCGGCCCAGGTGGACCTTCCCGCCCTGGAGCACCAGGTGCTGGCGTTCTGGGACGAGAACAAGACCTTCGCCCGCACCCTGGCGCAGTCCGAGGGCCGCCCGGAGTGGGTGTTCTACGAGGGTCCGCCGACCGCCAACGGCATGCCCGGCACCCACCACATCGAGGCCCGCGTCTTCAAGGACGTCTTCCCCCGCTACCGCACCATGCGCGGCTACCACGTGGCCCGTAAGGCCGGCTGGGACTGCCACGGCCTGCCGGTGGAGCTGGCGGTGGAGAAGGAGCTCGGGTTCAGCGGCAAGCAGGACATCGAGCGCTACGGCATCGCCGAGTTCAACGCCAGGTGCCGCGAGTCGGTGACCCGGCACACCGACGCCTTCGCCGAGCTGACCCGCCGGATGGGCTACTGGGTCGATCTGGACGACGCCTACTGGACCATGGACCCGGCCTACATCGAGTCCGTGTGGTGGTCGCTGAAGCAGATCCACGCCAAGGGCCTGCTGGTGCAGGACCACCGGGTGGCGCCCTGGTGCCCGCGCTGCGGCACCGGCCTGTCCGACCACGAGCTGGCCCAGGGCTACGAGACCGTGGTCGACCCGTCGGTCTACGTCCGCTTCCCGCTCACCTCCGGCCCGCTGGCCGGGAACACCGCGCTCCTGGTCTGGACGACCACCCCCTGGACCCTGGTCTCCAACACCGCCGTGGCGGTGCACCCGGAGGTGACCTACGCGGTCGCCACCGACGGCAGCGAGCGCCTGCTGGTGGCCGACGCCCTGGTGGAGAAGGCACTCGGCGAGGGCTGGAGCCGCACCGGCGAGACCTTCACCGGCCGCGAGCTGGAGCGCTGGGCGTACCGCCGGCCCTTCGGGCTGGTCCCGGAGTCCGCCTTCGGCGAGGGCGCGCACTTCGTGGTCACCGCGGGCTACGTCACCACCGAGGACGGCACCGGCCTGGTCCACCAGGCGCCCGCCTTCGGCGAGGACGACCTGCGCACCTGCCGCGGCTACGGCCTGCCGGTGGTCAACCCGGTGCGCGCCGACGGCACCTTCGAGCCGGAGCTGGAGCTGGTCGGCGGGCAGTTCTTCAAGAAGGCCGACGAGGCCCTGGTGGCCGACCTGGAACGGCGCGGCCTGCTGCTGCGCCACCTGCCCTACGAGCACAGCTACCCGCACTGCTGGCGCTGCCACACCGCGCTGCTCTACTACGCCCAGCCGTCCTGGTACATCCGCACCACCCAGATCCAGGACGCGCTGCTGCGGGAGAACGAGAAGACCGCCTGGGTGCCGGAGTCGGTCAAGCACGGCCGCTACGGCGACTGGCTGTCCAACAACGTCGACTGGGCGCTGTCCCGCAACCGCTACTGGGGCACCCCGCTGCCCGTCTGGCGCTGCGGCGAGGGCCATCTCACGGTGATCGGCTCGCTGGCCGAGCTGTCCGAGCTGACCGGCCGCGACCAGTCCGGCCTCGACCCGCACCGCCCCTTCATCGACGAGGTCGCCTTCCCCTGCACCGCGGACGGCTGCGGGCTGCTCTCCGAGCGGGTCCCCGAGGTCATCGACTGCTGGTACGACTCCGGCTCCATGCCCTTCGCCCAGTGGGGCTACCCGCACCGCAACAAGGAGCTGTTCGACAAGCGGTACCCGGCACAGTTCATCTCCGAGGCGATCGACCAGACCCGCGGCTGGTTCTACACCCTGATGGCCGTCGGCACCCTGGTCTTCGACAAGTCCTCCTACGAGACCGTGGTCTGCCTGGGCCACATCCTCGCCGAGGACGGCCGCAAGATGTCCAAGTCGCTGGGCAACATCCTGGAGCCGATCCCGCTGATGGAGCAGCACGGCGCGGACGCGGTGCGCTGGTTCATGGCGGCCGGCGGCTCCCCCTGGGCGGCCCGCCGGGTCGGCCACGGCACCATCCAGGAAGTGGTCCGCAAGACCCTGCTGACCTACTGGAACACCGTGGCCTTCCAGGCCCTCTACGCCCGCACCGCGGGCTGGGCGCCCTCGGCCGCGGACCCGGCCCCGGCCGGGCGCCCGCTGCTGGACCGCTGGCTGCTCAGCGAGCTGCACGCGCTCACCGAGATGGTCACCTCGGCCATGGACCGCTACGACACCCAGCGGGCCGGCAAGCTGCTCTCCACCTTCGTCGACGACCTGTCCAACTGGTACGTGCGCCGCTCCCGCCGCCGCTTCTGGCAGGGTGACCGGGCGGCGCTGAGCACCCTGCACGAGGTGCTGGAGACGGTCACCCGGATGATGGCCCCGATGGTGCCGTTCATCACGGAGCGGGTCTGGCAGGACCTGGTCGTGCCGGTCACCCCGGACGCCCCGCACTCGGTGCATCTGGCCTCCTGGCCGGAGACGGACCACGCGCTGATCGACCCGGATCTCTCCCGGGACATGCTGCTGGTCCGCCGCCTGGTCGAGCTGGGCCGGGCCACCCGCGCCGAATCCGGGGTGAAGACCCGGCAGCCGCTCTCCCGCGCGCTGATCGCCGCCCAGGGCTTCGAGCTGCTCAGCGACGAGCTGCGGGAGCAGATCGCCGAGGAGCTGAACGTCACCTCGCTGGCCTCGCTCTCCGAGATCGGCGGCTCCCTGGTGGACACCAGTGCCAAGGCCAACTTCCGCGCCCTGGGCAGCCGGTTCGGCAAGCGGACCCAGGTGGTGGCCAAGGCCATCGCCGCGGCCGACGCCGCGCAGTTGTCCGCCGCGCTGCGGGCGGGCAACGCCACGGTGGAGGTCGAGGGCGAGGAGATCATGCTCTCCCCGGAGGAGGTCATCATCACCGAGACCCCGCGCGAGGGCTGGTCGGTGGCCTCGGACGCGGGCGCCACGGTGGCGCTGGACCTGGAGATCACCCCGGAGCTGCGCCGGGCCGGCCTGGCGCGGGATGTCATCCGGCTGGTCCAGGAGGCCCGCAAGAACAGCGGCCTGGACGTGGCCGACCGGATCGCGGTCCGCTGGCACAGCGAGGACCCGGAGCTCTCCCGGGCCATGGCCGACCACCAGGCGCTGATCAGCGGTGAGGTGCTGGCCACCGAGTTCACCCGGGCCGAGCCCGGCGAGCCGGTCCCGGAGGGCTTCGGCGAGGAGTTCACCGACGCCGCTCTCGGCCTGGCCTTCCGGCTCCGCCGCCAGTGAGCCGGCCCGGCCGCGCGCCCGCGCGCGGCCGGCATGCGGCACCGCACAGGGGCGCGGCCCGGACGATGGTCCGGGCCGCGCCCCTGCCGATGTGCCTGCGAGGTGCCGACTCGCGTCGTGGGCTCAGGTGATCAGTTGTCGTCCTCGTCGATGAGGAAGCCGCGCATCGGTGACGGTGCCTGCTGCATGGGCTGCGGGCCCTGCGGCCGGACCGGCGCCATCGGCTGGGTCATCGCCGGGGACATCTGCTGCTGGCCGCCGTAGGACGGCTGGGGACCGGGGCCGCCGCCCTGGTTGCCGCCCATCGAGGGGCCACCGTTCCCCATGGAGGGACCGGAGTTCATGCCGCCGCCCATGGTGCCGCCCATGGTGCCGCCCATGGGACCGCCGGCACCGGCCATCGACGGCGCCGGGCTCGGGGACGGCGGCAGCGACGGCGCGGAGGAACGCGGCGGGGCCAGCGAGTCGTCGGCCTGGCTCTCCAGCTGGCGGAGCTGGCTCTCCAGGTAGGACTTCAGGCGGGTGCGGTACTCCCGCTCGAATCCGCGCAGGTCCTCGACCTTGCGCTCCAGGGTGGCGCGGGCGGACTCCAGGGAGCCCATGGCCACGCGGTGCTTCTCCTGGGCGTCCCGCTCCAGGGCGTCGGCCTTGGCGCGGGCGTCCCGCTCCAGGCCCTCGGCACGGCTGCGCGCCTCGCTGACGATCTTGTTCGCCTCGGCACGCGCCTCGGCGATGGCCTGGTCCGCGGTCTGCTGGGCCAGGGACAGCACCCGGGCAGCGCTCTCGTTGCCCATCGGCTGCTGCGGCATGCCGGGACCGCCCGGGCCACCCGGACCGCCCGGTCCCATGGGGCCGCCCATGTGGCCCTGGTGCTGCATGCCGCCGGGGCCCATCGGGCCCTGGGGGTGGCCCTGGTGCTGCATGCCGCCCGGTCCGCCGTGACCCATCGGGTGCCCACCGGGGCCGCCGGGGCCACCGGGGCCGCCCGGACCGGGGAGCTGGGGCGGGCCGCCCATGGGGCCGCCCTGCTGCGGCACCGGGGCGGGTCCGGATATGGCCGGCGGTCCGCCGGGACGATCCTGCGGGCCGCCCGGTCCCTCGGGCTTGCGCATGTTCTGCTGGTTCTGTGCCGCGGCCCGGGTCGCCGCGGCCAGCTTGGCGCGCAGATCCTCGTTCTCGCGCAGCAGCCTGGTCAGCTCCGCCTCGACCTCGTCAAGGAAGGCATCGACCTCGTCCTCGTCATAACCTTCTCGGAGTCGGACGGTCGTGAACTGCTTGTTCCGCACGTCCTCGGGGGTCAGCGGCATCTCTTCACCTCAACGTAAGTCGTCGGCACATCGGCATGACCGTACTCACTCACAACGCACTGCCGACGAAGCTGATCAGAATCCAAACGATGATCATGAGCACGAAGAAGGACAAATCAAGCGCCACACCCCCGAAGCGCAGCGGTGGGATGACCTTCCGCAGGGCTTTCAGCGGCGGATCGGTGACAGTGTAGGTGGCCTCCAGGGCGACGATCATCGCCCGGCCCGGCTGCCAGGCCCGCGCAAACATGAAGACGTAGTCCATCACCAGGCGGAAGAGCAGGAGGCCGATCAGGCAGTACAGGGCGATATAGATCACCTGTAGAACGACGTTCATCCTGCCTGTCCCTCTCCCCTGCCTCAGGCCCGGCCTCCCGGCCGGGCCGTCTTCCTCTCGGTGCTCGGTACGCAGTCCTTCGCGCGCTCGCGGATCAGCTCTGGTTGAAGAACCCGCCCTCCGCGATGCGGGCCTTGTCCTCCGCCGTTACATCGACGTTAGCAGGCGACAGCAGAAAGACCTTCTGCGTCACCCGCTCGATGCTGCCATGGAGGCCGAACACAAGACCAGCCGCAAAGTCGACAAGTCTCTTCGCGTCGGTGTCGTCCATCTCGGTCAGGTTCATGATCACCGGGGTGCCCTCACGGAAGTGTTCCCCGATAGTACGGGCCTCGTTGTAGGTCCGGGGGTGCAGCGTGGTGATCCGGTAGGGCTCCCGCTCGGACACGACTTTGGGCATGATCACCGGTGCGCTCTTCTCCAGATTCTGGCGATCGGATGTGATGGAAGACACGGGCGCGATTCGGGCGGATCGCCTGCTTTCCGGCATCAGCGGGGCCGGCGGGGGCTCCGCCTCACGGGGAGCGGGCGGCTGCATGACCCGCACCGGCTCCGGCGGCTCGTCCCTGGCCGCCAGTTCGGCCGGGGGACGGCGGCGTTCTCGCTCGGGCTCGGGCTCCGGCTCGAAGTCGTCGTCGCCATAACCCTGCCGCTCGTACCCGTCGTCCTCCACCAGGCCGAGGTAGACCGCCATCTTGCGCATCGCGCCAGCCATCGACTGCGTCCTCCGCTCTGTGGGGACCGGCTCCGGCCTGCCGGCGCCGGGGGACCCTTTCTGCCCGATTTGCTCGCTAATGACCATATTTTCGGCTGTGATCCGCTTGAGGTGACGTTACCGGAGCACTGCGCGGACTCCCAGTACCGCGCTTCCGACACGTACATGTGTCGCACCGGCAGCGATCGCCTCCTCCAGGTCGCCACTCATGCCCGCCGAAACCATGGTGGCAGCCGGAGCCTCCGCCCGCAGGCTCCTTGCGACATCCATCAGCCGCTCGAAGGCGGCGCGCGGCCGACCGGCGTACGCCCCCGACAGCGGGGCCACCGTCATCACCCCGGCCAGCCGCAGCCCGGGAGCGGCGGCGATGGCCGCCGCGAGCTCGGGCACTTCCCCGGGTGCCGCCCCGCCCCGGCCGCCGTCCCCGGCCGGGGCGCCCTCCTTCTCCAGGGCGACCTGCACCAGACAGTCCAGCTCGGAACGACCCTGCGAACGCACCGCCGAAGAGAGCGCGGACACCAGCCGCAGCCGGTCGACGGAGTGCACCACATCCGCGTAACGGACCACGGAGCGCGCCTTGTTGGTCTGCAACTGGCCGACGAAATGCCAGGTCAGCGGCAGATCGGCGCAGAGGGCCGCCTTACCGGCGGCCTCCTGGTCGCGGTTCTCCGCCACCTGCCGCACGCCCAGCCCGGCCAGCAGCCGGACGTCCTCGGCCGGATAGGTCTTGGTGACCACGACCAGGGTCACGTCCGTGCGCGGGCGCCCCGCCGCGTCACAGGCGCGGGTGATGCGCTCCTCCACCCGGGCGAGCCGCCCGGCCAGCTCCTGCCGCCGCCGCTCGCCCGCGCCGTCCCCGTCCACCGCCATCCCGCTCCCGCCGCTTCCGCCGCGGCCGGCCGAGGCCGCCGCCGATCCCGTCTCCGCCGTCTCCGCCGCCACTGCTGTCTCCGCCGGCGCTGCCGCCGCCGTCGGGCGCCGGCTCACCGCTCGGCCAGCCAGAGGTAGCTCGCCAGGCGGCCGGTCCGGCCCTCCCGGCGATAGGAGAAGCAGTCCTCCGACTCCATGGTGCAGACCGGGGAGGCCAGCACCTCGGTGACCCCCGCCGCCCGCAACTGCCGCCGCACGCCGCCCGGGATGTCCACCGCCGGGGTGCCCCGCCGGGTCACCGCGGCCGAACCGGGCACCGCGTCCTCCAGTTCGTCCCGCATCGCGGCCGGCACCTCGTAACAGGCACCGCACACCGTGGGGCCGGTGCGGGCGAGGATGCGCCGGGGGTCCGCGCCCAGCCGGCGCATGGCCGCCACCGTGGCCGGGACCACTCCGGCGGCCAGTCCGGGACGGCCGGCGTGCGCCACGCCCGCCACCCCGGCGGCCGGATCGGCCAGCAGCACCGGGCAGCAGTCCGCGGTGAGCACCGCCAGCGCCAGCCCGCGCCGCGCGGTGACCACCGCGTCCACGGGCGGAAGCGGGTCCCCGCCGGTGCCGCCGTTCCCGGGTGCCGCGGGCCACGGCCGGTCGACCACGGCCACCTCACTGCCGTGCACCTGGTTCATCCACACCACGTCCGCCGGATCGAGCCCCAGCGAACGGGCCGCCAGCGCGCGGTTGGCCCGCACCGCCTCCGGGTCGTCCCCGACCGCACCGCCCAGGTTGAGCTCATCGAACGGAGCGGCGCTCACCCCGCCCCACCTGTCGGTGAAGGCGAAGTGCGCGCCGCCGGTGGTGATCCACTGCGCTATCACGGGCTCTCACGGAAGATTCACGTGCGGGGCGTTCCGGGCCGGGGCCGGCATGCCGGGACTGGCCGGAAACCGCTGGTCCGTCACTTGAGGAAATCGGGAACGTCCAGCTCCTCGACGGGGCCGCCGTCGTAGGGCCGGGCGGGGGGAAGCTGGCTGCCGCCGCCCAGCAGGGAGTCGTTGTCGGACGAGGCCGGGGCGGGCTCGGGTGCCTTCTTCTCCTCCTCGCGGGAGCCCAGCGAGCCCAGGTTGCCGAAGGCCGGGCGCTCCGGCTCGGGCTCCGGGGCCGGCCGCTCCGCGGCGGCGGAGGCACCCTCCTCCCGGCCGCCGTAGGCGCCGAGCACCTTGTCCCGGCTGCGGGACGGGGGCTGGCCGCCGTCGAACCCGGCCGCGATCACCGTCACCCGCACTTCGTCGCCCAGGGCGTCGTCGATCACCGCGCCGAAGATGATGTTGGCCTCCGGGTGGGCGGCCTCGCTGACCAGCTGGGCCGCCTCGTTGATCTCGAACAGGCCCAGATCGGAGCCGCCGGAGATGGAGAGCAGCACGCCGCGCGCGCCGTCGATGGAGGCCTCCAGCAGCGGGGAGGAGATGGCCATCTCGGCGGCGGCGACCGCGCGGTCGTCCCCGCGCGCCGAGCCGATGCCCATCAGCGCCGAACCGGCCTCCGACATCACCGACTTGACGTCCGCGAAGTCCAGGTTGATCAGGCCGGGGGTGGTGATCAGATCGGTGATGCCCTGCACACCGGAAAGCAGCACCTGGTCGGCCGACTTGAATGCGTCCAGCACGCTGACCTGGCGGTCCGAGATGGACAGCAGCCGGTCGTTGGGGATGACGATCAGGGTGTCGACCTCTTCGCGCAGCGCCGCGATGCCGTCCTCGGCCTGGTTGGCCCGGCGGCGGCCCTCGAAGGTGAACGGCCGGGTCACCACGCCGATGGTCAGGGCGCCCAGCGAACGGGCGATGTTGGCGACCACCGGGGCACCGCCGGTGCCCGTGCCGCCGCCCTCGCCCGCCGTGACGAAGACCATGTCGGCACCCTTGAGCACCTCCTCGATCTCCTCCCGGTGGTCCTCGGCGGCCTTGCGGCCGACCTCGGGGTTGGCCCCCGCGCCGAGTCCGCGCGTCAGCTCGCGGCCGACGTCGAGCTTGACGTCGGCATCGCTCATCAGCAGGGCCTGGGCATCCGTATTGATCGCGATGAACTCGACGCCCTTGAGACCGACCTCGATCATCCGGTTGATGGCATTGACGCCACCGCCGCCGATCCCGACGACCTTGATGACTGCGAGGTAGTTCTGCGGTGCTGCCACGTCGAAGGCCTCTCGCCTCGAGTTCCGTGCCGGTGCCGCCTGCCCGGAGCAGACCACCGGCTGATGCCGTTGGGACGGTGGGATACGCCGACCCCGAACCCTAACGCCCAAGTTTAGGGTTACCTGTGCTTCCGTTCCCGGGATTCCTTGGAACGGACACTAAGTCGGCAGGCCGTTCGCGTTCAATGAACACGCCGAACCTCCCGTTTTTCTTTTCACCCTATGTGATCACGCGAGGGACTCTCAACCAGGGTGCAGGACAACCGGCCTGGCCCGTGCCGCCACCGGGCCGCGCCGGACGGCCTCGGCGGGGCCGCCGGTCAGGACACGGCCGCGGCCGGCGCGCTGGGAACGCTGATGTCAAAGTACCGCGCTTCCTCGGCCGCTTTCATCACCGCGGTCAGCGCGGCGACCTTCGCCTCGGTCTGCTCCGGACTTCCCCAGCGCACCGTGCGTCCCCCGGCCAGCTCCAGGCTGATGGAGTCATAGGAACGCACCCGGACCACTTCCGTCTGGCGGTGCAGGGCGGGCGGCAGCGCCGCGACCACCCCGACCGCCGCGGTGACGATCCGTTCCTCGCCGAACCGGCGCAGGCCGGCGTTCTGTTCGAGCTCCAGCGAGAGCAGCGGAATGCCGGGCACCGCCTCCGGCACCACTCCGAAGGAGACCCCGTCGATGTCGACCTCCGCGAAGCCGTCCTGTGCGGGCACCAGCACCACGGCCTGACGCTCGGTCACCTTGATGACCACCCGGTCGGGCCAGGCGCGGACCACCTCCACGTCCTTCAGCCGGGGCAGGGCCTCCAGCAGCCGGTCGCGCACCGCGTCCTTGTCCAGCCGTGCCATGGGCTCGCCCACCGGCACGGCGGCGGCCGCGGCGATCCGGTCGGCCTCCAGCACCCGCGGGCCGTCCCCGGCCCAGCCGACCGCGACCCGGTCGATGCGCAGCCAGGAGGAGGCGTAGAGCGCCCAGCCGCCGAACGCGACGACCGCGGCCAGCAGCACGGCGGGCACCAGCAGCAGGCCGCGCCGCGACAGCCGCCGGCGCCGCCGCTCCGGCGGCACCGGCGCA
>NZ_WTLH01000089.1 GCF_011421595.1 Streptomyces sp. YIM 98790
CGGCCCGGCGCTCGGCCCGGCGCTCCGCCTCGCGCTCGGCCTCGGCCTCGGCGGCCAGCCGGGCGGCGGTGCGGCGGGCGGCCTCCTCGGCCTGCTCCTGCGCGGCGCGCTGCCCGGTCTGCTCGGCGTACTCCAGGGTGGCCTCGGCGGCCAGCACGGCGCCGGGGGTGAAACCGTTGGTGAGCGTGTCCGTCAGCGCGGGCAGCTCCTGGGAGGTCTCGGCGGGGCTCTCGGCCGCCTGGGCGGCGGAGGTGGAGACCGCGACCGTGCCCACGAAACCGGACAGGACCCCGCCGCGGATCAGCCGCGCGTAGCGCGACTCGCGGGGCTTGCGATGTCGCCCGGTGGGTCGGATCAAGGACGGTGACGTCATGGGCATCAGCCGTATCAAGAACGCATAACGCCACTCAACCACGGTGGAATGCGCCACAATGCCCGGCCCGTGGGGGTGCTTTGCGTCGAATGTCCGATGTACGGCGTACGCAGAGGGCTCCGGTGCCGCGGAAGGACGCCCCTGTGTGCTGGTCTGTGTCCGCAATGCCCGGTATCAGGTGTGGCCTAGCACGAAGTGACGCACAGGGCAACGCAAGCTGCCGAGAGCCCGTCAGGGACGTGGTGCACCTCACGCGCCGGGGCGGGTCTGCGGCCGGGGCCCGTCCCGGCCCTCAGGGCCGTCCCAGCTCCCGGGAGATCGCGGCGAGCTGCGCGAGCCGGCGCTCCAGCGTGGGGTGCGAGGAGAACAGCCGGCTGAACGACTGACCGGACAGCGCGGGCGCGAAGAAGAACGCGTTGTACGGCTCGGCCCGGCGCAGGTCCCGGGTCGGAATCCGGGCCATCTGGCCGCTGATCTTGGTCAGCGCCGAGGCCAGCGCCGACGGCTTGCCGGTCAGCAGTGCCCCGCCCCGGTCGGCGGACAGCTCCCGGTACCGGGACAGCAGCCGGGTGAGCAGGAAGCTCAGCACATAGACCAGCATGCTGATCAGCGGGATCAGCAGCACCAGCAGTGCGGCCGGGCCCTGGCTGTTGCGCCCGCCGCGCAGGAAGCCGCTCCACAGCGCCACCCGGGTGATGGTGCCGGCCAGCACCCCCAGGAAGGCGGCGAAGGTCATCACCGCCACATCGCGGTGCGCCACATGCGACAGCTCGTGCGAGAGCACCCCCTCCAGCTCCTCCGGCTCCAGCCGGCGCAGCAGCCCGGTGGTCACGCAGACCAGCGACTTCTCCTGGCTGCGCCCGGTGGCGAAGGCATTGGGCACATCGGTGTCCGCGATCGCCACCCGCGGCTTGGGCATGTCGGCCAGCGCGCACAGCCGGTCCACGGCCGCGTGCAGCTCCGGCGCCTGCTGCGGGGAGACCTCGTGGGCGCCCATGCTGTAGGCGGCGATCCGGTCGCTGAACCAGAACTGGGCGACGAACAGGCCGCCGGTGAACAGCAGGATCAGCGGCCAGGAGTCGCGAAAGGCGACCAGCAGCACCCCCATGAACAGCACATACAGCAGCCCGATCAGGAACATGGTGGTGACCATCCGGCCGGTCAGGCCGCGGTCCGGGGCATAGCGGGTGTGTGCCATGGCGCGAGCCTCCTCCCTTTTGCGACTGTACGCCCGGGAAGCCCGTGATGCGGTGCGACCGGTCCCGGCAGCCGCGCAGTGCTGGCCGCTCAGTGCTGGCCGCTCAGTCCTGGCCGCTCAGTGCTGGCCGCTCAGTGCTGGCCGCTCAGTCCANAGGCCGGGGGCGTCCCAGAGCGGGAACCAGCGGCTCAGGTCCTGCTCCAGCGGCAGCTCGTCCCCCAGCAGGCCGCGCACCTGCAGCTCCAGCGCGTTGTCCCGCCGCTCCCGCCGCTCGCCGGAGCCGCCCGGCACGGGGGCGAAGGGATAGAAGGTGCCGCGCTTGTACAGGTACACCAGGGCCAGCGGGCGGCCCCGCCGGTCCCGGAAACCGGCCAGCGAGCAGAGCAGCTGCGGACCGAAGCCGGCCTCCTGGAGATAGGTGTTGACTGCATGCAGATCGTTGACGAGTGCGGGCAGCTCCTCGGGGGTGTGCCGGGCCAGTACCCAGCCGTAGCCGTAGTCGTCCCGGCTCAGCTCGGCCTCGCTGAGCAGCGCCCCGATCTCCTGCCGCAGCCGCGCGAAGGCACCGCCCTCGGCGGCCGCGAAGCAGACCGAGCCCAGCCCGGTCGGGGCGAATCCCGCGCCCGCCTGAAGTGTCACCGCGGCCGAGGGCAGCGCGAACAGCCGGTCCAGATCCGGCGGGACCGGCCTTTTCCGTCCGAGAATCGCGTCCAGAAAGCCCATCCCCCGCCACATTAGGCCCACCACTGGTCCCAGGCGAGGCGGGCGACCAGCAGCGTCACCACCGTCAGCAGCACGATGCGGATGAACCCGCTGCCGCGCTTGACCGCCATATGCGCGCCGGCCCAGCCGCCCGCCATATTGAACAGTGCCATCAGCGGTGCCAGCTGCCACAGCACCGTGCCGCCCGCCGTGAACACCGCCAGTGCCCCGAGGTTTGTGCCGACGTTCACGACCTTCGCGGTGGCCGACGCGGTCAGCATCGTCATGTGCAGCAGGCTCACCAGAGCGATCACCAGAAAAGTGCCGGTTCCCGGCCCCAGCAGCCCGTCGTAGAAGCCGATTCCGGCCCCGGCCGTCAGCAATGCCGCCGCCTGCCGCCGGCGCCCAGCGGTGCGCCCGCCGGGCACCGTGCCGAAGTCCGGCCGCGCCACCACAAAAACCGCCACGGACAGCAGCAGCACCATGATCAGCGGTTGCAGGAACTCCTTGCTCACCGCGGATGCAAACGCCGCGCCCAGCGCGGCCGAGCCGCAGGCCAGCACCCCGAAGCGGAGCGCCAGCCGCACGTCCACCGGCGACCGGCGGGCGTAGGTGACCGCCGAGACCGCGGTCCCGGCCACCGCGACCGCCTTGTTGGTGCCCAGCGCGTAGGCGGGGGCCGCCTCGGGCAGCCCGATGAGCAGGGCCGGGACCAGCAGCAGCCCGCCGCCGCCCACCACCGCGTCCACCCACCCCGCCATGGCCGCCGCCAGGCAGAGCATCACCACCACGGGTACTGTGAGCTCTGCCACCGTCCTGCCCCCCCGTCCGCCGAACGGCCCTTGCGCTCCGTCCCTACCACGCGCTCATGGCACGAGCAAATGTGCGCGGGACGGTCTCGGCCTGATAACGGAATGGCCTCCGGGCAGGGCCGGCCGGTACCCGGAAGAGACGCCGATATCACCACACGTGAGCGTCCGGGATCTTCGTGTTGATGATCGTCGGAACGTGCTCTTCGGAGCGCCTTCGGGGCCTTTCGGCAGGTGGGGGAGATCACAGAAGGTGAAAGGGGACCCCGTGTCCCAGCTCACAGGAGACCGGGCATAGGATGCCTCACGGGCTTGTGAACTGACTCACATAGCGTCCATAACTAGTCGCCGTCGACTGGAAGGAGCGAAGTGCGGTGAACGCATACGTTCCCATCCTCGTGCTGGGTGCCCTCGGTGCGGCCTTCGCCGTTTTCTCGGTGGTGGCGTCCTCGCTCATCGGGGCCAAGCGCTACAACCGCGCCAAGCTCTCGGCCTACGAGTGCGGCATCGAGCCCACTCCGCAGCCCGCGGGCGGCGGCCGGTTCCCGGTGAAGTACTACCTGACGGCGATGCTCTTCATCGTCTTCGACATCGAGATCGTCTTTCTCTACCCGTGGGCCGTGCACTTCGACGCCCTGGGCACGTTCGGTCTGGTGCAGATGCTGATCTTCGTCGGTCTGATCGGCGTCGCGTACGCCTACGACTGGCGCCGAGGGGGCCTCGAATGGGACTGACCTGACCCCCGCACCCCAGGACTCACCCCCGACCGGCATCCCCCCGGCACGTACCGAGAGAGGTCGTCCCCCATGGGTCTTGAAGAGAAAATCCCCAGCGGCTTCGTGCTGACCACCGTGGAGAAGGCGGCCGGCCTGGCCCGCAAGTCGTCCGTCTTCCCGGCCACCTTCGGCCTCGCCTGCTGCGCCATCGAGATGATGACCACCGGCGCCGGCCGCTACGACCTGGCCCGCTTCGGCATGGAGGTCTTCCGCGGCTCCCCCCGCCAGGCCGATCTGATGATCGTGGCCGGCCGGGTCAGCCAGAAGATGGCCCCCGTGGTCCGCCAGGTCTACGACCAGATGGCCGACCCGAAGTGGGTCATCGCCATGGGCGTCTGCGCCTCCTCCGGAGGCATGTTCAACAACTACGCCATCGTGCAGGGCGTCGACCACATCCTCCCGGTCGACATCTACCTGCCCGGCTGCCCGCCCCGCCCCGAGATGCTCCTCGACGCGATCCTCAAGCTGCACGAGAAGATCAAGGAGGAGAAGCTCGGCGTCAACCGCGAGCGCGCGGCCCGCGAGGCGGAGGAGGCGGCCCGCAAGGCCCTGCCCACCATCGAGATGAAGGGCCTGCTGCGATGAGCGAGAACGTGAACGAGAACACGAGCACAAGCCCGGACACCGGCACCAACTCCAACACCGGGCAGGACCCGAGCGCCGATGCCGCCCCCGCCCGGCGGGAACGCGCCGGCGACGTGATCGCCCAGCGGCACGGCATGTTCGGCGCCGACAACGGCGGCGACACCTCCGGCTACGGCGGGCTGCGCCGCACCGTCCGGCTGCCCGGCAGCTCCCACCGCCCCTACGGCGGCTACTTCGACGAGGTCGCCGACGAACTCGAGGGCGCCCTGGAGGAACAGGGCATCGACCCGGAAGCCGCCATCGAGAAGACGGTGATCGACCGCGGCGAGATGACCCTGCACATCGCCCGCGAACACCTGCTCGCCGTGGCCCGCACGCTGCGCGACGACCCGGCCCTGCGGTTCGAGATGTGCACCGGGGTCAGCGGCGTGCACCTCCCCGCCGACACCGGGCGCGAGCTGCACGCCGTCTACCACCTGCGCTCGCTCACCCACGGCCGGCTCATCCGGCTGGAGGTCAGCGCCCCGGACGCCGACCCGCGCATCCCGTCCGTGGTCTCCGTCTACCCGACCAACGACTGGCACGAGCGGGAGACCTACGACTTCTTCGGCATCGTCTTCGACGGCCACCCCGCCCTGACCCGGATCATGATGCCGGACGACTGGCAGGGCTTCCCGCAGCGCAAGGACTACCCGCTCGGCGGCATCCCCGTCGAGTACAAGGGCGCCCAGATCCCGGCACCCGACCAGCGGAGGTCGTACAGCTGATGTCCACCACCCACCACACCGAGTCCGGGGGCGCCACCCCCGCCGCGACAGCGGTCGCCCGGGAGACCACCGAGGGCACCGTGTACACCGTCACCGGCGGTGACTGGGACGACGTCGCCAAGGCCGCAGCCGCCACCGACGACGAGAAGATCGTCGTCAACATGGGCCCGCAGCACCCCTCCACGCACGGCGTGCTGCGGCTCATCCTGGAGATCGACGGCGAGACCGTCACCGAGGTCCGCTGCGGCATCGGCTACCTGCACACCGGCATCGAGAAGAACCTCGAATACCGGAACTGGACGCAGGGCACCACGTTCGTGACGCGCATGGACTACCTCACGCCGTTCTTCAACGAGGTGGCCTACTGCCTGGGCGTGGAGAAGCTGCTCGGCATCACCGACCAGGTCCCCGACCGCGCCACGGTCATCCGGGTGCTGCTGATGGAGCTCAACCGGATCTCCTCCCACCTGGTGGCCCTCGCCACCGGCGGCATGGAGCTCGGCGCCACCACGATCATGATCTACGGCTTCCGGGACCGTGAACTCTGCCTGGACCTGTTCGAGCTGATCACCGGCCTGCGCATGAACCACGCCTACGTCCGCCCCGGCGGCCTGGCCCAGGACCTGCCGCCCGGCGCCATGGACGCGCTGCGCGACTTCGTGCGCAAGATGGACAAGAACCTCACCGAGTACGACAAGCTCGCCACCCACAACCCGGTCTTCAAGGCCCGGCTGGTGGACGTCGGCTACCTGGACCTGTCCGGCTGCATGGCACTGGGCGCCACCGGCCCCATCCTGCGCGCCACCGGCCTGCCGCACGACCTGCGCAAGACCGACCCCTACTGCGGCTACGAGAACTACGACTTCGAGGTCGCCACCGCCGACAGCTGCGACTCCTACGGCCGCTACCTGATCCGGATCGCCGAGATGCGCGAATCGCTGCGCATCATCGAGCAGTGCCTGGACCGGCTGGAGCCCGGCCCGGTGATGGTCGCCGACAAGAAGATCGCCTGGCCCGCGCAGCTCGCCCTCGGCCCGGACGGCCTGGGCAACTCGCTGGACCACATCAAGAACATCATGGGCACCTCCATGGAGGCCCTGATCCACCACTTCAAGCTGGTCACCGAGGGCTTCCGGGTCCCGCCCGGCCAGGTCTACACCGCCGTGGAGTCCGCCAAGGGCGAGCTCGGGGTGCACATGGTCAGCGACGGCGGCACCCGCCCCTACCGGGTCCACTTCCGGGACCCCTCCTTCACCAACCTGCAGACCGCCGCGGCGATGTGCGAAGGCGGCATGGTCGCCGACGTGATCGTCGCCGTGGCCTCGATCGACCCCGTGATGGGAGGTGTCGACCGGTGAACCAGCCGGAGAACATCCTCGCCGACGCCGCCGCCGCGACGTCCGGCTCCACCTCCGCCGCGGTGACCGAAAGGGTCGCCCTGGGCATGCCGGAGCTCCCGGCCCCGCCCTTCCCGGCCGAGACCCTCGCCCGGCTGGAGCGGGACGCCGCCGAGATCATCGGCCGCTACCCGCACAGCCGCTCCGCCCTGCTCCCGCTGCTGCACCTGGTGCAGGCCGAGGAGGGCTTCGTCTCCCGCACCGGCATGCAGTTCTGCGCCGACCGGCTCGGCCTCACCCTGGCCGAGGTGACCGCGGTCGCCACCTTCTACTCCATGTACCGGCGCAAGCCGGGCGGCGAGTACCACATCGGCGTCTGCACCAACACGCTCTGCGCGGTGATGGGCGGCGACGCCATCTTCGAGGCCCTCCAGGAGCACCTGGGCATCGGCAACGGCGAGACCACCGCCGACGGCAAGGTCACCCTGGAGCACATCGAGTGCAACGCGGCCTGCGACTACGCCCCGGTCATCATGGTCAACTGGGAGTTCTTCGACGACCAGACCATCGAGTCCGCCCGGCAACTGGTCGACGACCTGATCGCCGGCCGCGGCGCCACGCCCACCCGGGGCGCCCCGCTGTGCGGCTTCAAGGCCACCTCCCGCATCCTGGCGGGCTTCCCCGACCGGCGCGAGGGCGCCCTGGAGGCCGGCGGCAGCGGCGGCCACGCCTCCCTGATCGGCCTGCGCCTCGCCAAGGGCGAGACCGCCCCGGAGCGGATCACCGCGCGCCCCGCCGAGCCGGCCCCGCGGGACGTCCCCGTCTACCCGCGCGACGAGGCGCCCGCCGGGCACCCCAGCTCGCACGACGCCCCCCAGCCCAGCGCGGCCTCCGACCCGCAGCACCCCGCGGGCCCGGTCTCCGAGGAGGGTGAGTGATGTCCCCCGACACCCCCGCAGCCAAGACCGTCGCGAGCGCCGGCAAGCTGCTCGAACCGGTCCTCTCCGCCACCTGGGACCAGCCCGAGTCCTGGTCCCTGCGCACCTACCGCGACCACGGCGGCTACGCCGGCCTGCGCACCGCCCTGGCCATGGCACCCGACGACGTCATCGCCTACGTCAAGGAATCCGGGCTGCGCGGACGCGGCGGCGCCGGCTTCCCCACCGGCATGAAGTGGCAGTTCATCCCCCAGGGCGACGACAAGCCGCACTACCTGGTGGTCAACGCGGACGAGTCCGAGCCCGGGACCTGCAAGGACATCCCGCTGCTCTACGCCAACCCGCACGCCCTGATCGAGGGCATCGTCATCGCCTGCCACGCCATCCGCTCCCAGCACGCCTTCATCTACCTGCGCGGCGAAGTGGTGCCGGTGCTGCGCCGGCTGCACGCCGCCGTCGCCGAGGCGTACGCCGCCGGCTACCTCGGCAAGGACGCCCTCGGCCCCGGCAAGGACCTGGAGCTGACCGTGCACGCCGGCGCCGGCGCCTACATCTGCGGGGAGGAGACCGCGCTGCTGGACTCCCTGGAGGGCCGCCGCGGCCAGCCGAGGCTGCGGCCCCCGTTCCCCGCGGTGGCCGGCCTCTACGCCTGCCCCACCGTGGTCAACAACGTGGAGTCCATCGCCTCGGTGCCCGCCATCATGGCCCGCGGCAAGGAATGGTTCCGCTCCATGGGCAGCGAGAAGTCCCCCGGCTTCACGCTCTACTCGCTCTCCGGCCACGTGGCCCGCCCCGGCCAGTACGAGGGCCCGCTGGGCATCACCCTGCGCGAGCTCCTCGAACTCTCCGGCGGTGTCCGCCCCGGCCACCGCCTGAAGTTCTGGACCCCCGGCGGCTCCTCCACCCCGCTGCTCACCGACGAGCACCTGGACGTGCCGCTGGACTACGAGGGCGTGATGGGCGCCGGCTCCATGCTCGGCACCAAGGCCCTGCAGATCTTCGACGAGACCACCTGCGTGGTCCGGGCCGTCACCCGCTGGACCGAGTTCTACGCCCACGAGTCCTGCGGCAAGTGCACCCCCTGCCGGGAGGGCACCTACTGGCTGGTCCAGCTGATGCGGGACATCGAGGCCGGCAAGGGCCTGATGGCCGACCTCGACAAGCTGGCGGACATCGCCGACAACATCAACGGCAAGTCCTTCTGCGCCCTGGGCGACGGCGCGGCCAGCCCGATCTTCTCCTCGCTCAAGTATTTCCGGGACGAGTACGAGCAGCACATCACCGGACGCGGCTGCCCCTTCGACCCCGCCAAGTCGACCGTCTGGGCCGACCGCCCGGCCGGCAAGTCCACCGCGGAGGTGAACGCATGACCGTCACCACGGACGCCAAGAGCCCCACGCCGGGCGACGGCGGCGCAGGGGCGGGCAGGAAGGAGACCCCGCCGCCCGAGCTGGTCACCCTGACCATCGACGGCGTCGAGATCTCGGTGCCCAAGGGCACCCTGGTCATCCGGGCCGCCGAACAGCTCGGCATCGAGGTGCCGCGGTTCTGCGACCACCCCCTGCTGGACCCGGTCGGCGCCTGCCGCCAGTGCATGGTCGAGGTGGAGGGCCAGCGCAAGCCCATGGCCTCCTGCACCATCACCTGCACCGACGGCATGGTGGTGCGCACCCAGCTCACCTCGCCCGGCGCCGCCAAGGCCCAGCACGGCGTGATGGAGCTGCTGCTCATCAACCACCCCCTGGACTGCCCGGTCTGCGACAAGGGCGGCGAATGCCCGCTGCAGAACCAGGCCATGAGCCACGGCAACGCCGAATCCCGCTTCGACGGCAAGAAGCGGACCTTCGACAAGCCCGTCCCGGTCTCGCCCAACGTGCTGCTGGACCGGGAGCGCTGCGTGCTGTGCGCCCGCTGCACCCGGTTCTCCCACCAGATCGCCGGCGACCCGATGATCGAACTCCTGGAACGCGGCGCGCTCCAGCAGGTCGGCACCGGCGCCGGGCAGCCGCTGGAGTCCTACTTCTCCGGCAACACCATCCAGATCTGCCCGGTCGGCGCACTCACCTCCGCCTCCTACCGGTTCCGCGCCCGCCCCTTCGACCTGGTCTCCTCGCCGAGCGTGTGCGAGCACTGCGCGGGCGGCTGCGCCACCCGCACCGACCACCGCCGGGGCAAGGTCATGCGCCGCCTGGCCGGCAACGACCCGGAGGTCAACGAGGAGTGGATGTGCGACAAGGGCCGCTTCGCGTTCCGCTACGCCCAGCTCCCGGACCGGCTCGGCCACCCGCTGGTGCGCAACCCCGGGACCGGTGAACTGGAGCCGGCCAGCTGGCCGGAGGCGCTGCACGCCGCGGCCGAGGGCCTGCGCCGGGCCAGGGACAACGGCGACGGCGCCGCCGTGCTGCCCGGTGGCCGGCTCACCGTCGAGGACGCCTACGCCTACGCCAAGTTCGCCCGGGTGGCGCTCGGCACCAACGACATCGACTTCCGGGCCCGCCCGCACAGCGCCGAGGAGACCGACTTCCTGGCCGCCCACGTGGCCGGGACCGGCCTGCACGGCCTGAACGGCACGGCCGGCACCGGGGTCACCCACCGGGCGCTGGAGAACGCGCCGGCCGTGCTGCTGGCCGGATTCGAGTCCGAGGAGGAGGCACCCGGCGTCTTCCTGCGCCTGCGCAAGGGCAGCCGCAGGCACGGCCTGGAGGTCTTCTCCCTGGCCACCCACACCACCCCCGGCCTGGCCAAGACCAACGGCACCCTGCTGCCGGCCGCGCCCGGCACCGAGCCGGAGTGGCTGGACGCCCTGGCCGCCGGCGAGGGCGGCCCGCTGGGCGACGACGGCCGGCGCGCCGCCGAGGCCCTGCGCCAGGACGGCGCGGTGATCATCGTCGGCGAACGGCTGGCCACCGTGCCCGGCGGCCTGACCGCCGCGGTCGGCCTGGCCGGAGCCACCGGCGCCGCACTGGCCTGGATTCCGCGCCGGGCCGGCGAGCGCGGCGCCGTCGAGGCCGGCGCCCTGCCCGGGCTGCTGCCCGGCGGCCGTCCCGACCACGCCATCCGGGCCCGCGAGGAGGTCGCCGAGGTCTGGGGCGTCAGCGAGCCCGAGCTGCCCGACCGGCCCGGCCGCGACACCTCCCAGATCATCGAGGCCGCGGCGAGCGGACGGCTCGGCGCCCTGGTGGTCGGCGGCGTGCAGACCGCCGACCTGCCCGACCCGCGCCGGGCGCTCGCCGCCCTGGACCGGATGCGGGACGAGGGCTTCCTGGTCAGCCTGGAGCTGCGGCCCAGCGAGGTCACCGCCCGCGCCCACGTGGTGCTGCCGGTCGCCGCCGTGGCCGAGAAGAGCGGCACCTTCCTCAACTGGGAGGGCCGCTACCGTCCGTTCGAGGCGGCCATCAAGCCCGACCAGATGACCCGCCGCCATGTGCAGACCGACACCCGGGCCCTGCACATGCTGGCCGACCACATGGACGTGGCGCTGGGCCTGCCCGACGTCACCGCGGTCCGGCGCGAGCTGGCCGAGCTCGGCGAGTGGACCGGCGACCTGCCGCTCGGACCCACCGGCACCGCCGACACCCCCGCCCTGCCGGAGCCCGGCACCGCGGTGCTGGCCGGCCACCGGATGCTGCTCGACCAGGGCCGGCTCCAGGACGGCGACGAGGCGCTGGCCGCCACCCGGCACGCCGCGCCGGCCCGGCTGTCCGCCGCCACCGCCACGGCGGCGGGGCTGGCCGCGGACGCCGCCGCGGTCACCGTCACCGGCCCGGCCGGGTCCATGACCCTGCCGCTGGAGATCACCGAGATGCCGGACGGCGTGGTCTGGCTGCCGCTGAACTCCACCGGCGGCGGTGTCCACCACGACCTCGGCGCCGTGCCCGGACAGCGGGTCACGCTCGCCGCGGCACCCGCCGTCTCCGGCGAGGCACAGGAGAAGGGAGGCGAGGCCCGATGAGCGGTCTGCTGCACGGCGCAGCGCTGAGCGGTGCGGAGCGCGCGCTGGAGAGCGGCGTCACCGCCGGAGGCACACTGCTGGCCCAGGAGGCCGACCTGTCGATGTTCGGGACCGACCCGTTCTGGCTGGTCCTGCTCAAGGCGGTGGCGGTCTTCGCCTTCATGATGGTCACGGTGCTCATCTCCATCGTGATGGAGCGCAAGGTGATCGCCTGGATGCAGCTCCGCATCGGGCCGAACCGGCACGGCCCCTGGGGCATGCTGCAGTCGCTGGCCGACGGCGTGAAGCTGATGCTCAAGGAAGACGTCGTCGTCAAGGCCGCCGACAAGCCGGTCTACATCCTGGCCCCGGTGCTCGCCGCCATCCCGGCCTTCATGGCCTTCGCGGTGATCCCGTTCGGCCCGGCCGACGACCCCGTCTCCATCTTCGGCACCGAGACCGTGCTGCAGCTCACCGACCTCCCGGTGGCGCTGCTGTACGTGCTGGCCACCTCGGCCATCGCCGGCTACGGCGTGGTGCTGGCCGGCTGGTCCTCCGGCTCCACCTACCCGCTGCTCGGCGGCGTGCGGGCCACCGCCCAGATCATCTCCTACGAGGTGGCCATGGGCCTGTCCTTCGCCGCGGTCTTCCTGCACTCCGGCTCGATGTCCACCTCCGCCATCGTGGCGGGGCAGCACGACCGCTGGTACGTGGCGCTGCTGCCGGTCTCCTTCCTCATCTACATGGTGGCCATGGTCGGCGAGGCGCACCGCGCCCCGTTCGACATGCCGGAGTCCGAGGGCGACCTGGTCGGCGGCTTCAACACCGAGTACTCGTCCATCAAGTTCGCGATGTTCATGCTGAGCGAGTACATCCACATGGTGACCGTCTCGGCGCTGATGGTGACGGTGTTCCTGGGCGGCTGGCGGGCCCCGGTGCCGCTCTCCCTGTGGGAGGGCGCCAACACCGGCTGGTGGCCGATGCTCTGGTTCGTCCTCAAACTGCTCACGGTGATGTTCTTCTTCGTGTGGATCCGGGCCGCCCTGCCCCGGGTCCGCTACGACCAGTTCATGAGCCTGGGCTGGAAGGTGCTCATCCCGGTCGCCCTGGTGTGGCTGATGCTGGTCGCCACCGTCCAGGTCCTGATGGACCAGGGCTGGGGCTTCGTGGACATCCTGTTCTGGGTCGGCGGCGCGGTGCTGATCCTGCTGCTCCTCTCCTACGTCGTCGACATCTTCCGCGACCGCTCGGAGGCGGCGCGGGCCGAGGCCGAGGAGCACACCGCGCGGCGCGGCGGGGGACCGGAGTTCGACCCGATGGCCGGCGGCTATCCGGTGCCGCCCATGCCGGGCCAGAAGCTGCCCCCGGTGCCGCGCCGCCCCTCGCGCCACCCCGGCGGGCAGGCGACCGCAACCGTCACGGCCGACACCCAGGCCGGCGAGGAAGGGAAGGAGGGCGACGATGCCTGAGTTTCACAACCCGGTGGCCGGTTTCGGCGTGACCTTCAAGGCCATGTTCAAGAAGCGGCTCACCGAGCAGTACCCGGAGGAGAAGAAGCCGACCGCGCCGCGCTTCCACGGCCGCCACCAGCTCAACCGGCACCCGGACGGGCTGGAGAAGTGCATCGGCTGCGAGCTGTGCGCCTGGGCCTGCCCGGCCGACGCCATCTACGTGGAGGGCGCGGACAACACCGAGGAGGAGCGCTACTCCCCGGGCGAGCGCTACGGCCGCGTCTACCAGATCAACTACCTGCGCTGCATCCTGTGCGGGCTGTGCGTGGAGGCGTGCCCGACCCGCGCGCTGACCATGACCAACGAGTACGAGCTGGCCGACCGCAGCCGCGAATCCCTGATCTACACCAAGGAGGAGCTGCTGGCCGGGCTGACCGACGGCATGGTCGAGCCGCCGCACGCCATGTACCCCGGCACGGACGAGCAGTCCTACTACCGGGGCGAGGTGACCCGGGCCGCCCCGGACACCGTCCGCCAGGTCGCCCGCTCCAAGGGCGAGACCGGCCCGGGTGAGGGCTCCGGCGGCGAGGCGGGCAGCAGCGAGGCGGGCAGCAGCGAGGCCGAGAGCAACAGCGAGGTCCTCTCATGAGCACTCTGGCAGCCGTCTCCGCGGTCTCCACGCTGGCCGTCGAGACCTCGACCTCCACCGGGGAGGCCGCGCAGTTCTGGATCCTGGCCCCGCTGGCGGTGGCCGGCGGGCTGGGCACCGTCCTGATGAAGCGGGCCGTGCACTCCGCGCTCTGCCTGGCCGGGACCATGGTGCTGCTGGCCCTGTTCTACCTGGCCAACGGCGCCTACTTCCTGGGCGTGGTGCAGATCGTGGTCTACACCGGCGCCGTGATGATGCTCTTCCTGTTCGTGCTGATGCTGGTCGGCGTCAGCCAGGCGGACTCCCTCAAGGAGACCCTGAAGGGCCAGCGGCTGCTGGCCGCGCTCTGCGGGCTGGGCCTGGGCATCCTGCTGATCGCCGGGATCGGCCAGACCTCGGTGCAGACCTTCACCGGTCTGGCCGACGCCAACGCCGGCGGCCACGTCCAGGCCCTGGCCACCCTGCTGTTCACCGAGTACGTGGTCGCCTTCGAGGTGACCGGGGTGCTGCTCACGGTGGCCGCCATGGGCGCCACCCTGCTGACCCACCGGGAGCGCATCGAGCGCTACAAGTCGCAGCGCGAGCAGGCCGAGGAGCGGGTGCGCAAGGAGTGGGTCACCCCGCTGCCCCCGCCCGGCGTCTACGCCCGGCACAACGCCGTGGACATCCCGGCGCTGCTGCCGGACGGCACTCCGTCCGAGGTCAGCGTCAGCGCCACGCTGCGCAACCGCGGGCAGGTCCGCGAGGTGCACGAGCAGGCGCTGGCCGACCTGGCGGCGCTGGAGCAGCGCACCGCCGACTACCAGGGCCGTCCGCCCAGCGTCCCGGCCCGCGCCCGGCGTCCGGAGGACCCGGAGAACGGGGAGCGGGCCCTGGCCAACGGCTCCGCCGAGAGGGAGGACGGACGGTGAGTCCCGAGAACTATCTGTATCTTTCCGCCCTGCTCTTCACCATCGGCGCCTGCGGGGTGCTGATCCGGCGGAACGCCATCGTGGTCTTCATGTGCGTCGAGCTGATGCTCAATGCCGCGAACCTCGCCCTGGTGGCCTTCTCCCGGATGCACGGCAACCTCGACGGCCAGATCGCCGCGTTCTTCGTGATGGTGGTCGCCGCGGCGGAAGTGGTGGTCGGACTGGCGATCATCGTCATGGTCTACCGCTCCCGTCACTCGGCCTCGGTCGACGACGCCAGTCTGATGAAGCTGTAAGGGGTCAATTCCAGTGGAATCTCTGATCGGACTGCTGGTCGCGGCCCCGCTGCTGGGCGCGGCCGTGCTGCTGACCGGGGGACGCCGGCTGGACCGGACCGGGCACTGGCTCGGCACCGGCCTGGCCGCGCTGTCCTTCGTGTTCGCGGCCGTCCTCTTCTTCGACATGCTCGGCAAGGACGCCGAGGAGCGCACGGTCACCTCGCACCTGTTCTCCTGGGTGCCGGTGGAGGGCTTCCAGGCCGATGTGGCCTTCCAGCTCGACCAGCTCTCCATGACCTTCGTCCTGCTGGTCACCAGCGTGGGCTCGCTGATCCACCTCTACTCGGTCGGCTACATGGCGCACGACGAGCGCCGCCGCCGCTTTTTCGGTTATCTCAATCTGTTCATGGGCGCCATGCTGCTGCTGGTGCTCGCCGACAACTACCTGCTGCTGTACGTCGGCTGGGAGGGCGTGGGTCTGGCCTCCTTCCTGCTGATCGGGTTCTGGCAGCACAAGCCCAGCGCGGCCACGGCCGCCAAGAAGGCGTTCATCGTGAACCGGGTCGGCGATGTCGGCCTGGCCATCGCGATCTTCCTGATGTTCACCACGTTCGGTTCGTTCGCCTTCGGCGAGGTGCTCGACGGCACGGTGGCCGCGGGGGCCGGGCAGGCCACGCTCACCGGCATCGGCCTGATGCTGCTGCTGGCCGCCTGCGGCAAGTCCGCCCAGGTGCCGCTGCAGTCCTGGCTCGGGGACGCCATGGAGGGCCCGACCCCGGTCTCCGCCCTGATCCACGCGGCCACCATGGTGACCGCGGGCGTCTATCTGGTGGTCCGCTCGGCCGCGATCTTCAACCTCACCCAGGACGCGCAGCTGGTGGTCACCGTCGTCGGTGCCGCCTCGCTGCTGTTCGGTGCCTTTGTCGCCTGCGCCAAGGACGACATCAAGAAGTCCCTGGCCGGTTCGACGATGTCGCAGATCGGCTACATGATGCTGGCCGCCGGGCTGGGCCCGATCGGCTACGTCTTCGCGATCATGCACCTGGTCACCCACGGCTTCTTCAAGGCCGGCCTGTTCCTCGGCGCCGGCTCGGTGATGCACGCCATGAACGACGAGGTGGACATGCGCCGCTACGGCGGCCTGCGGAGGTACATGCCGGTCACCTTCGTCACCTTCGGGCTGGCGTATCTGGCCATCATCGGCTTCCCCGGCCTGTCCGGCTTCTTCTCCAAGGACGAGATCATCTACGCGGCCTTCGCCAAGGGCGGCACCCAGGGCTGGATTCTGGGCGGGGTCACCCTGCTGGGCGCGGCGCTCACCGCGTACTACATGACCCGCATGATGATCATGACGTTCTTCGGTGAGAAGCGCTGGCAGAAGGACGCCCGGGGCAAGGAACCGCACCCGCACGAGGCACCGCGGGTGATGACCATCCCGATGATCGTGCTGGCCGTCGGCTCGGTGGGCGCGGGCGCGTACTTCTCGCTCGGCGAGCGGTTCGCGCACTGGCTGGAGCCGGTGACCGGGCTCGGGCACGAGGAGGCACCGATCTCGCACGGCATGGTCTCCGTCGCGGCCACCGCGGTGATGCTGATCGGCGTGGCCGGTGCCTGGTTCCAGTACGGCCGGCGCCCGGTGCCGCTGGTCGCCCCGGTGGGCCGCTGGGTCACCCGGGCCGCCCGGCGCGACCTGCTCCAGGACGACGTCAACCACGCGGTGCTGGTCCGGCCCGGCAACTACCTCACCCGCGGCCTGGTCTACGTCGACCACAAGCTGGTGGACGGGGTGGTGAACGGCACCGCCGCGGCGTTCGGCGGCCTGTCCGGCCGCCTGCGGCGGGTACAGAACGGCTATGCCCGCAGCTATGCGGTCTCCATGTTCGGCGGAGCGGCGGTCCTGGTCGCCGTGACGCTGCTGATGCGGGCGGTCTGAAGGGCGGTATGCGCAGATGTCATTTCCCTTGCTGACGGCCACGGCCCTGGCCCCCGCGCTCGGCGCGGTGGCCACCGCCGCCGTGCCGGCCGCCCGGCGGACACTCGCCAAGTGGGTGGCGCTGGCCTTCTCGCTGGCCACCGTGGTGCTGGCGGCGGTCGTCCTGGTCCGGTTCGAACCGGGCGGCGACCGCTACCAGCTCACCGAGTCGCACTCCTGGATCGCCGACTTCGGGGTCCGCTACGAACTCGGCGTGGACGGTATCGCGGTGGCCATGGTGGCGCTGACCGCGGTCATCGTCCCCTTCCTCATCGGCGCCGGATGGAACGACGCCGACCCGGTGGAGGGCGAGGCGCGGGCCGGCCGGCGCTGGCGGCCCACCCAGGGCTTCTTCGCGCTGATCCTGATGGTCGAGGCCATGGTCGTCATGTCCTTCATGGCGACCGATGTGTTCCTCTTCTACATCTTCTTCGAAGCCATGCTGATCCCGCTGTACTTCCTGATCGGCGGCTTCGGGGACCGGGCCGGGGAGCACCCGGAGAGCGAGCAGGCCAAGCAGCGCTCCTACGCGGCGGTCAAGTTCCTGCTCTACAACCTGGCCGGCGGCCTGGTGATGCTGGCCGCGGTGATCGGCCTGTACGTGGTCGCGGCCGACGACCTGGCCGGCGGCGGCACCTTCTCGCTGCAGACCCTGGTGGAGGCCCGCGCCTCCGGTGAGCTGACGTTCGCCGAGTCCACCGAGCGCTGGCTGTTCCTCGGCTTCTTCTTCGCCTTCGCCATCAAGGCGCCGCTGTGGCCCGTGCACACCTGGCTGCCCAACGCCATGGGCGAGTCCACCGCACCGGTGGCGGTGCTGATCACCGCGGTGGTGGACAAGGTCGGCACCTTCGCCATGCTGCGCTTCTGCCTGGGGCTGTTCCCCGAGGCGAGCGTGTGGGCCACCCCGGTGGTGCTGGTGCTGGCGCTGGTGTCCATCGTCTACGGTGCGCTGCTGGCACTCGGCCAGCGGGACATGAAGCGGCTGATCGCGTACGCGTCCATCAGCCACTTCGGCTTCATCATCCTGGGCATCTTCGCGATGACCAGCCAGGGCCAGTCCGGCGCCACCCTCTACATGGTCAACCACGGGGTGGCCACCGCGGCGCTGATGCTGGTGGCCGGCTTCCTCATCTCGCGGCGCGGCTCGCGCCTGATCGGGGACTACGGCGGGGTGCAGAAGAACGCCCCGCTGCTGGCCGGGACCTTCCTGGTGGCCGGCCTGGCCACGCTGTCGCTGCCCGGGACCGGGCCGTTCGTCAGCGAATTCCTGGTGCTGGTCGGCACCTTCAGCCGCTACCCGGTGGCCGGCATCGTCGCCTGCACCGGCATAGTGCTGGCGGCGCTGTACGTGCTGATCCTCTACCAGCGCACCATGACCGGGCCGGTGACCGAGGCGGCCGGGAAGATCCGTGACCTGCGGCCCCGTGAGCTGGCCGTGGTGACGCCGCTGATCGCGCTGCTGATCTTCCTGGGCGTCTTCCCCAAGCCGGTGACCGACATCGTCAACCCGGCGGTGGACCACACGATGTCGGACGTCGGCAAGACCGACCCCGCCCCCGCTGAACTGGAGGCACGCAAGTGAGCAGCTACCTGATGCTGGCGCAGACGGAGCCCGTCTTCCCGGAGATCCAGTGGGTCGCGCTCTCGCCGACGCTGATCGTGCTGGGGGCGGCCACGCTGGGCATCCTGGTCGAGGCGTTCGTCCCCCGGCGGGCCCGGTACCTCACCCAGATGGTGCTCTCGGTGCTGGGCCTGGCCGCGGCCTTCTCCGCGGTGATCGGGCTGGCGGTCAGCGACTACGGCACCAGCGAGGCGCTGGTCGCGGGCGCCGGGGCGATCGCGGTGGACGGTCCGGCGCTGTTCCTCCAGGGCGTGCTGGCCCTGGTGGCGCTGGTGTCGGTGTTCCTGTTCGCCGAGCGGCGGCTGGACCCGGCCGAGCACGGCCGGCCGGTGGACTCCTTCGCCGCCCAGCCGGCCGCGCTGCCCGGCGGCCCGGCCGAGCAGCAGGCGGTCAAGGCCGGGTGGATGACCACGGACGTCTTCCCGCTGCTGCTGTTCGCCACCGGCGGGATGATGATCTTCCCGGCCGCCAATGACCTGCTGGTGCTGTTCATCGCGCTGGAGGTCTTCTCGCTGCCGCTGTACATGCTGTGCGCGCTGGCCCGCCGCCGGCGGCTGCTCAGCCAGGAGGCCGCGGTCAAGTACTTCCTGCTGGGCGCCTTCGCCTCGGCCTTCCTGCTGTTCGGCATCGCGCTGCTGTACGGCTACGCGGGCTCGCTGACCTACGCCCGGATCGCCGCGGTGATCGCCGGCACCCCGCCGGAGCTGGACCCGGCGCTGACCGCCACCATGGGCAACGACGCGCTGCTGCTGATCGGCGGGGCCATGGTGCTGATGGGCCTGCTGTTCAAGGTGGGCGCGGTGCCGTTCCACATGTGGACCCCGGACGTCTACCAGGGCGCGCCGACCCCGGTGACCGGCTTCATGGCGGCGGCGACCAAGGTGGCGGCCTTCGGGGCGCTGCTGCGGCTGCTGTACGTGGTGCTGCCGGGCATGCGCTGGGACTGGGAGCCGGTGCTGTGGGGCGTGGCCATCCTGTCCATGGTGGCCGGCGCGGTCATCGCCATCACCCAGACCGATGTGAAGCGGCTGCTGGCCTACTCCTCGATCGCCCACTCCGGCTTCATCCTGGCCGGTGTGATCGCGGTGTCGCCGGACGGCATCTCCTCGGCGCTGTTCTACCTGGCCGCCTACTCCTTCGTCACGCTGGGCGCCTTCGCCGTGGTGACGCTGGTGCGGGACCCGCAGGGCGAGGCCACCCACCTGTCCAAGTGGGCGGGACTGGGGCGGCGTTCGCCGATACTGGCCGGGACCTTCGCGCTCTTCCTGCTGGCCTTCGCCGGTATCCCGCTGACCTCCGGCTTCGCCGGCAAGTTCGCGGTGTTCCGGGCGGCGGCCGACGCCGGCGCGATGGGCCTGGTGGTGGTCGGTGTGGCGGCCTCGGCGATCGCCGCGTTCTTCTACGTCCGGGTGATCGTGCTGATGTTCTTCAGCGAGCCGCAGACCGGCGGGCCGTCGGTGGTGATCCCCAGCCCGCTGACCGTGTCGGTGGTCGGGCTGGCCGCCGTGGTGACGCTGGTGCTGGGCATCGCGCCGCAGTACTTCCTGGATCTGGCCGGGCAGGCCGGGGTCTTCGTCCAGGAGGCCGCGGCCACCTCCCGGTGAGGCCCGCCCGGCGGATGTGACGCGGCGGTGGCCCGGAACCCCTCGGGGTTCCGGGCCACCGCCCTGTCGTCCGGCGCCTCTGCGGGCGCGGCTCAGTTGCCCTCCAGGCCCTCCAGGCCGCCCTGCAGGCCGCCGATGTCCTCCAGGCCGTCCATGCCCTGGAGCAGGTTCTCCAGGTCCTCGATGTCCTGGCCGAGGTTGACAAAGCTCTCGGAGCCGCCGTCGTCCCAGGTGACGGTGAGCTCGTCGCCGTTGAGCTGCGCCACCCCGACCAGCGGCGTGCTGTCCATGCAGAGCAGTTCCAGGTGGTTCTCGGCGGCGGTGCCGCTGCACACCGCCTGCCCCTCGTCCTTCAGATAGGTGGCCTGGCCGTCCCCGATGATGAGCTGGTTCGGGTTCTCCACCGTCGGGTCGGTGGTCCACCAGCCGTCCAGGCTGCCGCCGCCGGTGCCGCCCGGGTCGCCGCCGGTGTCCCCGCCGGTGTCGCCGCCGGTGTCCCCGGTCTCCCCGGTGTCGCCGCCCGAGGCGTCCTCACCGCCCGCCGCGCCGCCGCTGCTGCTTCCGCCGGTGTCCCCGGCGTTGTTGTCGTCGCCGTCGCTGCCGCATGCGCCCAGCAGCAGAACTCCCGCCGCGGCCAGCGCAACGGGGCCGGCGAGCCGTACTGACCTACGCATAGTTCCCCTCTAGGTCCGGATCTTCCGCTCACGCTACCGTCCCGGTGTGCCGGTCCGGCGGGCCGGTTCCCCGTTCGGCACACCGTCGCGGCGGCCGGCCGCGGGCTCCGCCCGGTTCAGCCGCCGGGCTGCCCCGGGTCCAGGCCCTCCAGCCGCTGGAGCTGCTCCAGCAGTCCGGCGTCCAGGCCGTCCAGGTCCAGGCCCTCCAGCCCTTCCAGACCCTCCAGCCCTTCCAGGCCGAGTTCCTCCAGCGGAATGCCGCCGAGGTCGGTGCCGGCGCCGGCGACCCGGGTGTACTGCTGCTCGCCGGCCGACTCCCAGGCCACGGTGAGGGAACCGCCCGCCATGGTGGCCTCCCCGGTGTCCGGGGAGCCGTCCCCGCCGCACCGCACGGTGAGGGCGGTCCGGCCGGCCGCCTCGGCGGTGGCGCCCAGGCACACCTCGCCGCCGTCGAAGCGGCTCACGGTGCCGCCCGAGATCTGGAGCAGCACCCCGCTGCCCGTGGTCTCGGCGACCCAGACGCCGTCCAGCGCCGCGGTGCCGGCCGGTTCCTCCTCCGGGCTCTCCTCGGCGGAGGGCTCCTTGCCGTCCCCGGTCCCGCCGTCCCCGTCCTTGCCCCCGTCGCCGCCGCTGGAGCAGCCGGCGACCGGCAGCACCACGGCCGCGGCCACCGCGGCCCAGGCCACGGCCCTCATCCCGCGCATCGCATCCCCTTCGTCGTCACCCGCCGCCCCTCGCGGGCGCCGGTCGCACGCGTCCCTGGGATCAGGACGTGCGGGGAGTACGTGCCGGTTCCACCCGTCCGGTGACCTCGCCCAGCCCGATGCGCCGCCCGCCCCCGCCGGGCGCGGGCGCCCAGGCGGTCAGCGTCACCTCGTCGCCGTCCTCCAGATAGACCCGCCCGGTGCCGTCCGGCAGCCGGACCGGGTCCCGGCCGCCCCAGGTCATCTCCAGCAGGCAGCCCCGCTGGTCCGGTTCCGGGCCGCTGACCGTGCCGGAGGCGAAGAGGTCGCCGGTGCGCAGCGAGGCGCCGTTGACGGTGAGGTGGGCGAGCTGCTGGGCGGCCGTCCAGTACATGGCGGCGAACGGCGGCCCGGACAGCAGCTGCCCGTTCAGCCGCACTTCCAGCCGCAGATCCAGCCCCCAGTGCGGGCCGTCGCCGTCGTCGAGGTAGGGCAGCAGCGGGTGGCTGCGCGGCGGCGGGGCGGTGCGGGCGGCGTCCAGCGCCTCCAGCGGGGTCACCCAGGCCGAGACCGAGGTGGCGAAGGACTTGCCCAGGAACGGGCCGAGCGGCCGGTACTCCCACGCCTGCAGATCCCGCGCGGACCAGTCGTTGAGCAGGCAGACACCGAAGATGTGGTCCGCGGCGGCGCTCATCGGCACCGGCTCGCCCAGCGGGCTGGGGGTGCCCACCACGAACCCGACCTCGGCCTCGATGTCCAGCCGCCGGGAGGGGCCGAAGCCGGGCGCGGCGGCGTCCGGGGCCTGGTGCTGGCCGTGCGGGCGGACCACCGGTGTGCCGGACACCACCACCGTGCCGGACCGTCCGTGGTAGCCGATCGGCAGGTGCTTCCAGTTGGGGGTCAGCGGTTCGGCGTCCGGCCGGAAGATCCGGCCCACGGTGACGGCGTGGTGCTCGCTGGAGTAGAAGTCCACATAGTCCGCCACCTCGAACGGCAGATGCAGGGTGAGCGGGCGGTCCGGGTCGTCCAGCGGCAGCAGCAGGCCGCGGCCGGCCAGCAGGCTCACCGTGTCCGGGTCGGTGAGCCAGGAGCGCAGCCGCGCCCGCACCTCGGTCCACACCGGGCGTCCGGCGGCCATCAGCGGGTTCAGCACGGGCGCGGAGAGCAGGGCGGTGTGCGGGCTGCCCACGGCAGCCGCGGCGCCGCCCAGATCCAGTACACGGTTGCCGTAGCGGACGCCGATCCGGCGCCGGGCGGGTTCGCCGGCGGTGGAGAAAACGCCGTAGGGGAGGTTGTCCGGCCCGAAGAGATCGTCCTCGGTCACCACCGGCACCTCGTTCATGCTGGTCTCAGACATGCCCGACACCCTAGACCGGTGCCGCACCGGCGCGGCGGACCGTACCCGTCCTCCGGCCCCCGCCACGCGGTATCCGCCGGTGGTGATCGACTTTCGACGGGATACCCTTCGATGGTCAGTGCACCTCGGAGAAGGAGTAGCGGTCGTGACCGTCGTGGGGCCCTTCGGGGTGACCGTGCGGGACCAGGCCCTGGAGACGGACATCAGGGCCGGACTTGCGGCTGTCGAGGCGGGACTCGTCGAGGCCACCAAGAGCGATGTCCCGTTTCTGACCGAGGCGGCCCAGCACCTGGTGCGGGCCGGGGGCAAGAGGTTCCGGCCGCTGCTGGTGATGCTGGCGGCGCAGTTCGGTGATCCGCACGCGCCGGGCGTGGTGCCGGCGGCGGTCACCGTGGAGCTGACCCATCTGGCGACCCTCTACCACGACGACGTGATGGACGAGGCGGACGTGCGGCGCGGGGTGTCCAGCGCCAATGCCCGCTGGGACAACTCGGTGGCCGTGCTCACCGGCGATTTCCTGTTCGCCCGCGCCTCCTCCGTCGTGGCGGAGCTGGGGCCGGAGGCGGTGCGCATCCAGGCGGAGGCGTTCGAGCGGCTGGTCACCGGGCAGATCCTGGAGACCGCGGGGCCCCGCCCGGGCGACGATCCGGTGGCCCACTACCTGGAGGTGGTGGCGGGCAAGACGGGCTCGCTGATCGCCGTCTCCGGGCGGTTCGGGGCCCTGCTGTCCGGGGCCGACGAGCGGACCGTCCACCTGCTGACCCAGTTCGGCGAGCGGATCGGGGTCGCGTTCCAACTGGCCGACGACGTGCTGGACATCGCCGGCGACGGCGACGTGTCGGGCAAGACGCCGGGCACGGATCTGCGGGAGGGCATCGCCACCCTGCCGGTGCTGCGGCTGCGGGAGCGGATCGCCCGGCACGGCGGCGGCACGGCGGACGACGTGGCCCTGCTGAACCTGCTGGACGGCGATCTGACGGACGAGGGGCGGCGCACCGAGGCGCTGGCCGGGCTGCGGGCCCACCCGGTGCTCCAGGAGGCACGGGCGGACGCGCTGGAGTACGCGGCGCGGGCGCGGGAGCTGCTCACCCCGCTGCCGGAGTGCCCGGCGCGGGCGGCGCTGGCCGCCCTGTGCGACAACGTCGCCGACCGCACGAGCTGAGCGGCGCGCCCGCCGCCCCGTCCCGCGGTGGGCCCGCTGCCCGCCCGGCTCCCCACCGGGGTTCCCCTAAGGGACCGGGGCCCCGCCCCGGCCTCCGGTTCATCCCCCCGGAGGACGTGGACGGGCCCTGCGGCTGATGCCTCCGGTACCCGCCGTCCGGTGAAATCGTGAGTGTCCGGGGGACGGGCCGAGGAAGCTCGACGAGGCTCACTGAGCAGAGCGGATGGGGATGGACATGGCAGTGAACGAAAAGCTCCGCCGGGTACTGGTGCCGGCCGCGGTGGTCACCGGCGTGGTGGCGGCCGGGGCGGGGCTCTACCCGGCGCTGGCCAGCGACGGCAGCCCTGATCTGCCCGAAGTCACCGCCGAGGAACTGATCGTCCGGATCGCGGAGTCGGACACCCAGGAGCTGTCCGGCACGGTGCGGGTGCGGACCGCCTTCGAGATTCCCGGGCTGGAGGAGATGGCCCGCTCCTTCGGCGGCAGCGAGGCCGGGCGGCTGGCCGCCCTGGCCAGCGGCAGCAGCACGGTGCGGGTGGCGGTGGACGGGCCGGAGCGGCAGCGCCTGGAACTGGGCAGCGGCTCCGAGGAGTTCACCGTGATCCACAACCGGGACGACCTGTGGGTCTACGACGCCGCCGGGAACACCGTGTACCACTCGGCCGTGCCGGAGCACCCGGAGGGGAAGACCGGGGCCGAGGCGGAGGAGTGGGACCCGTCCGCCGGGCTGACCCCGCAGGAGATGGCCGAGCGGGTGCTGGCCGAGACCGAGGGCACCGCGGAGCTGACCGTGCAGGGCACCGGCCGGGTGGCCGGGCAGGACGTCTACCAGCTGCTGGTGGAGCCTGCCGGTGACCGGGGGGACGCCGGACTGCTGTCGGTGGAATCGGTCCGCATCTCGGTGGACGCCGAGACCGGGCTGCCGCTCGCGGTGACGGTGAACAGCCCGGAGCGGCAGCTGCTGGACGTGGCGTTCTCACAGATCAGCTACGACAAGCCGGCCGGCGGCACCTTCGAGTTCACCCCGCCGAAGGGGGCCGAGGTGATCGAGATCAACCCCGACGCGCCGTTCGAGAGTCTCCTCGGGAGCGGCTTCGGCCCGGAACTCTTCGAGCACTGAGCGCGAACGCCGGGCCTCGAACGCCGGGCCCCGGACACCCGGCGCCGGGCACCCGGCGCCGGACGCCGGGTCTCGAATGCCGAGCCCGGCACCGGCACCTTTCCGTGCCCCTCGTCCGTTCCCTTTCCGGACGGGACCCGTGCCCCCGGCTCTTCCCCTCGCCGGGAGCCGGGTCCCGTTCCTCCGCCGGTGCGTCACCGGCGGGCGCCGACCGCGGGCGGGGCGGTGCCGGCGCCCGCGCCGTCCGGCCG